>JAFGTZ010000509.1 GCA_016938795.1 Chromatiaceae bacterium
CGGGCGCGCGCCCGGGCGACCAGCTCTGGGTGAGCGGCACCCTGGGGGATGCCGGGCTGGCCCTGCGCCGCCTGTTTGCGGGCGAGGAACCCGAGCCCGAGATGCGTGTGCGTCTGGAGCGCCCAACCCCTCGAGTGGCGCTGGGGCTCGGTCTGCGCGCGCTGGCTACGGCCATGATCGATGTGTCCGACGGTCTGGCCGCCGATCTTGGTCATCTGCTCGCGGCCTCGGGCGTGGCTGCCGAGGTGAGCTTGGCCGAGCTGCCGCTCTCGCCGCCGGTGGCGCGCGCCCTGGGCGAGGGCGCTGGCGCGGACTGGGCGCTGGCGCTCGCCTCGGGCGACGACTACGAACTCTGCTTCAGCGCCCCGCCCGAGGCCAGCGATGCCATCCGCGCCCTGGGCGAGCGACTCGACTGTCCGCTCACGCCCATCGGCTTGGTCATACCCGGAGCGGGCGCACGCTGGCAGCGTCCTGAAGGCGGCTGGCTGACCCTGGGTCGCTGCGGTCATGACCATTTCTCGGAGCCGTCCTAGACCATGCCTGAACGCACCTTCGACCCTCGGCGTCCACACCATTGGCTGGCCTTTGGGCTGGGCTCGGGGCTTGCGCCGCGCGCGCCGGGAACGGTTGGCACCCTGGCCGCCGTGCCGCTCTATCTGCTCATGACGCCGCTACCCCTCTGGGCCTATCTGGCGCTGGTCGCACTGGCCTTCGCGCTGGGCATCTGGGTGTGCGGACGCACGTCCGCCGATCTGGGAGCGGAGGATCCATCCGCCATCGTCTGGGATGAGTTCGTCGGCTTCTGGGTGGCCATGCTCGGCGCGCCCTCGGGCTGGCTTGGGGTTGTGGCGGGCTTTGCGCTCTTTCGGCTTTTCGATATCTGGAAGCCTTGGCCGATTTGCGCCATCGAGCGCCGTCTTGGCGGCGGGCTTGGCATCATGCTCGATGATGTGGTCGCGGGTCTGCTCGCAGCCCTGACCATGCTGCTGATCGGCGGATTGACGACCCTGCTCTAGCCGTTGTCTCCAGCGCTGAGCAGGGCTCGAATGTGCGCGCGCGTGTTGTCGGCGAGATCCGCGAAGGCAATGCCCATGTACCAGCCGCGATGATCGTCGCGTGGCGCGATCCAGGCGATTTCTCCCACAGCCTGAAGGCCCGTGCTGATCTCAGGGTCGGTCATCTCAAGCAGCAATCGGGAGCGAATGCCAAAGAGTCGTTTGCCCGAGATGGCAACCCCTCCCTCGCCGATATTAACTCCCGCCACCTCATAAATATGTTGGGCGGGCTCAATGGCGGTGGCCGAGAGTGCAATCATGCGGGCATCGCCGCTCCAGGCGACGCGGGGATAGTGGCGACGATCTTCCCATGAAGGCTTTGGGCCCATGGCCAACCTCCGGTTGGAGCGAATGACGGGAGATGACTCCCCCAAGAACCTCAAGTATAGACTCCTCCACTCCGGCACGAGCGCGCGAAAGGCTGGGAATCCATTCAAGACGTGTAGGGGAACCTCGGCATTGAGGGCAAAGGGAAACACCGAGTGCCTCTCGGCTCTGGAGAGACTGTCGCCTTTGGAAAGAAAAAAAGCCCCTCCCCCTTGAGGGAGAGGGTTGGGGTGAGACCGGTAGAGCCGAGGTTTCGGGATTACACACAAAAAACGCCCCCGGTGTCCCGAGGGCGTTCAAGCTGTAGGGTACGCACCGCGTACCCTGCGCCAGGCCTGCAGACTGACGGAACGGCGCGCAGTGCGCACCCGACGAGACTTAGTGGCTCGCAGCTCCTTCCGCGCCAATGCCGGTCTCGCACCGGATGCGCTGCGCGCGATAGGCGAGACGCTCGGCGCGGGCACGCTCCGAATTATCGAGCATCGACACCAGCCAGATCACGAAGAAGGCCAGCGGAATGGACACGATCGCCGGATTGTTGAGCGCGATCAGCCCCACTGGCTGACCATCTGGCCCCACATTCCCCAGCACGTCGCCCCACACTGCCTTCGAGAGGATGGTGAGCACGACCGCGCTGAGCAGCCCCGCGAAACCGCCTGCGAGTGCGCCCAGCGTGGTCATGCGTCCCCAGAAGATGGAGGCGGCCAGCACGGGGAAATTCGCGCTTGCAGCGATGGCGAAGGCCAGCCCCACCATGAAGGCGACGTTCTGGCTCTCGAAGGCGATGCCAAGCCCGATGGCAACCAGTCCCAGCGTGAAGGTGGCGATCTTCGAGACCCGAATCTCGGTGGCCTCGTTGCTGTGCCCGCGAGCAATGACGCTGGCGTAGAGGTCATGCGAGATGGCCGAGGCCCCGGCCAGCGTCAGCCCGGCCACCACGGCGAGAATGGTGGCGAAGGCGACCGCCGAGATGAAACCGAGGAAGAGATTGCCGCCCACGGCCTCGGCCAGGCGGATGGCGACCATGTTGGTGCCGCCATCGAGCCCCTTCACCAGCTGATCCTGAAGGACGGCGCCATTGGCCGCAAGCGCCTCGGGCTTGAAGAACTCGGGATGCTGGGCAAGCAGCACAATGGCCGCAAAGCCGATGATGAAGGTCAGAATGTAGAAATAGCCAATGAAGCCAGTGGCGTAGAACACCGACTTGCGCGCCTCTTTGGCATCCGGCACGGTGAAAAAGCGCATCAGGATATGCGGCAGGCCGGCGGTACCAAACATGAGCGCCAGTCCAAGCGAGATGGCATTGATGGGGTCTTTAATGAGCGAGCCCGGCGCCATGATGTCATCGCCCTTGGGATGGGCCTCAATAGCCTGACGGAACATTTCCTCGGGCGAGAACCCAAAGGCGGAGAGCGAGGCGATCGCCATGAAGGTGGCGCCAGCGAGCAGCAGCACGGCCTTGATGATCTGCACCCAGGTGGTGGCGGTCATGCCGCCGAAGATGACATAGACCATCATGAGCACGCCCACGGCCACCACGGCCATCCAGTAGTCGAGCCCGAAGAGGAGCTGGATGAGCTTGCCCGCGCCGACCATCTGCGCGATGAGATAGAAGGCCACCACCACCAGCGAGCTGAGCGCGGCCATGGTGCGAATCTCGACCTGACCGAAGCGGTAGGAGGCCACGTCGGCAAAGGTGAACTTGCCTAGATTGCGGATCTGCTCGGCAAGCATGAACATGATGATGGGCCAGCCGACCAGGAAGCCGATGGAGTAGATGAGTCCATCGTAACCGGAGGCAAACACCAGCCCCGAGATACCGAGAAAGGAGGCCGCCGACATGAAGTCGCCGGCAATGGCAAGACCGTTCTGAAGGCCGGTGATGCCGCCTCCGGCGGTGTAGAAATCCTTTACTGAGCGGGTGCGTTTCGCGGCCCAGTAGGTGATGCCCAGGGTGCCTGCCACGAACACCAGGAACATCGTGATGGCGGTGACATTCGTGCTTTGCCGCTCCACCTGACCGCTGATGGCCGGTGCGGCGGCCAGCGCGAAGGGAACCAGCAGGATCAGCAGAATGAGCCAGGGCGAGAAGCGCTTCATGCGTTCACCTCATCGCGAATGGCCTGGGTCAGGCGGTCGAAGCGTCCGTTGGCGCGCACCACGTAGAGACCGGTCAGGGCGAAAGCGCTGAGAATGATGAGGATGCCAACCGGGATACCAAGGGTGGTGGCGGCGCCGACGCTGAGCGGTATGCCGAGCAGCTGCGGCGCGAAGGCGATGGCGAGGATGAAACCGTAGTA
>JAFGTZ010000082.1 GCA_016938795.1 Chromatiaceae bacterium
CATGGCCTCGCTCGCCGAGCGCGAGGGGCTGCGCGGCAAGGTGCAGTGCATCTATCTCGATCCGCCCTATGGGATCAAGTTCAACTCGAACTTCCAGTGGTCCACCACCAGCCGTGATGTCAAGGACGGCAAGCCCGAGCACATTACCCGCGAGCCGGAGCAGGTCAAGGCATTTCGCGACACCTGGCGCGGCGGCCACGTCTCTAATGCACTGCAAACCGAGCCAAATGGTCTTGACGCTAGGTTCGCCGTCGCCCTTGCGTCCGGGAAAGCTGCCCTGGCGGGCGATCAAGCGCAGCACCTCGTTGAGTCTTGGAGGCTGTTTGGGCATGGGCTTCTTGGGAGGATTACAAGGCGCGCAACCAGTATCAGCCGGTCAGCCGCGAGCAGGCGCGCGAGTTCCTGATCGAGGAAGCGCAAAAGTTCCTTGCCGCTGGCGACGATTGGGAGACCTTCTGCTTCATGCGCGGGAGGCTCTTCTCCATGGCGTTCAATGACGCCGAGGTGTTGAGCCTGGGCCAAGCCTATGAGCGCGCCTTCCCGACCGGCGAACCGCTCGACTGGCCCGGCGCGGTCTGATCCTCGACCGACGCCAGGGATGGCGTGGACCTTCGCAACAGACCGCCGCTCGGCGGTCTTTTCGTTTCCATCGGTTTGTTTGGCTGCCAACTATAGTTTACAGTTAAAGCATGTTCGAGATTCTCAAGACCGACACCTTCGACCAGTGGTTGAGAAGCCTGCGCGACCGCGCAGCCGTGGCTCGAATCAATGCCCGATTGCGCCGCGCTGCTCTCGGCCATCTGGGTGATTGCAAACCTGTCGGAGAGGGTGTCTCGGAAATGCGGGTTTTCTGCGGGCCGGGCTACCACCTTTACTTCACCCGCAAGGGGAGCGCGCTCATTGTCCTGCTCTGCGGCGGCGACAAGTCAACGCAGCTACGCGACATCGAGCGCGCCAAGGCGATGGCCAGTGACTGGAGCGACTGAGCAATGACCGAACGAGTAACCCATTGGGACAGCGCCGATTACCTGGAGACCGAGGAGGATATTCAGCTCTATCTGGACGCCTGCGTTGAAGACGATCCGGGAGACTGGAGTCTGATTCGCGCGGCGCTTGGTGATATTGCTCGCGCGCGCAATTTCAGCGCCCTGGCGCGGGAGACCGGAGTCAGTCGCGAAGGTCTGCGCAAGGCGCTCTCCGTCGAGGGCAACCCGTCCTTTGCCCTGGTGCTCAAGATCGCTCGCGCCTTAGATCTGGACCTTACGCTTAACCAGCGCACGGTTCGGGCGAGCGGCACCCACCCGGTCTAGGTCTAGCCGGGCGTCCCCTTTGGAATCGGAAGGCTTGGTACCGAGAAGGAGTGCTGAGGGATGAATAAGCGGTTTCCGTTTGTACCGGAAGGGTGGAGTTTGGAGCTGTAGAGGTTGACTTTCGCTCAGGCCAGCATCAGGGGTAGCCTTCCGCCAAACGGGGACTGAACGGGGATGAAATACCCCAAAAGCACAAAGGGTCACAGACCGAAATCTGTAACCCTTTGTTTTGTTGGCTCCCTGGGACGGGCTCGAACCGCCGACCTAGTGATTAACAGTCACCCGCTCTACCGACTGAGCTACCAGGGAATGTCTTGAGCCGGTTATGCTAGTTTTCTTTCGGGGTTAGGTCAAGACCCTGTGCGCGATATTTTGTTAGCGCCCTGTCCGGCGCCCGTTGCCGCATGGCTGGCGTGAAGCAGGCGGATGGCCGATAATACGCGATTGCTCGCGACTTCACCCTATGACTCGGATTTTCGCCCATGAGCCAAGGTATCCTCTACATCGTCTCCGCGCCCTCGGGGGCTGGCAAGACGAGTCTGGTGCGGGCGCTGCTGGCGCGGGATGCGCGTCTCGCGCTATCGGTCTCTTGCACCACTCGCGCGGCGCGCGCGGGCGAGCGCGATGGCGTGCATTATCATTTTCTCGCGCGCGAGGCCTTTCTCGCGGCGGTCGAGCGCGCTGACTTTCTTGAACATGCCGAGGTGTTTGGCAATCTCTACGGTACGCGCGAGCCGGATGTACGCGCGGCTCTGGAGGGCGGGCAGGATCTTATCCTTGAAATCGACTGGCAGGGGGCGCGTCAGGTGCGTGCGCGCTTTGCCGATGCGGTGGGGATCTTTGTGCTGCCCCCCTCCATCGCGGTGCTGGAGCAGCGTCTGCGCGAGCGCGGCACCGACGCCGAGGAGGTGATCGCGCAGCGCATGGCGCAGGCGCGCGCCGAGCTTGAACACTATGGCGAGTATGATTATCTGGTCGTGAACGATGATTTTGAGCAGGCGCTCGACACGCTCGTGGCCATTACCCGTGCCGAGCGCCAGCGGCTTGCGCGCCAGCGCGAGCGGGCACGGGCGCTCTGCGCTGCCGATCACTCGTGACGCTTCGCTGAGCGCGGCGCCTGTCTGTGCTAGTCTTTCGGCATAGGGCGCGGCGGCCTCCCATGCTGGTCCGCGCTATGCGTCGCGCATCACGGCTCGGCCTCTGTTCTTATTGCTTGCGTCACTCTTGATGTGTGATTCGGCTGATCGGTCGGGAGCTGTGACTGGTCGGCCGGATACCTGTTTCCGCTTTTTCCGACTTTGGGGGATGATGGCCCATGGCCCGTATTACCGTTGAAGACTGCCTCTCGCACGTCGATAACCGTTTCGATCTGGTGCTTTTGGCGACCAAACGCGCGCGTCAGCTCGCCAATGGCGTTGAGCCCACGCTGTCTTGGCAAAACGACAAGCCCACCGTGATGGCGCTGCGCGAAATTGCTGCCGGTAAAATTTCCAACGCTGTGTTGCGCGAGGCGCAGGCCAGCATCGACGAGGCGGCCTCGATCGAGGAGGCGCTGGCCGCCGAACTGGCCGCCGAACTGGCCGCAGTCGAGGATGGTGCGGGCTCCGAGGCGCGCGCCAACTAAGTAAGGCGTCGCTGCCATGCCCCGCGCCACGCGCCCTCTTTCAGCCACTGTCTTGCGATCACGCTGGCGTTTGCTGGCGCGGTATGGCCCATGTCGTCGTCAGATGCAGCGCTGAGCACCCCGGATCGCGATCAGGCGATCGGGAGCGGGGCGGCGGCGGGCGCTCCGCCGCGCTATCGCATCGGCGATCTGTGCGCCTATCTCGACAGCTATCTGCCCCCCGAGCACATCCGCGAGTTCTATCGCGCCTATCTCTACGGCGCCGAGGCCCATGAGGGGCAGTGGCGCAAATCCGGCGAGCCCTACATCTTTCACCCGCTGGCGGTGGCGCGCATCCTGGCCGAGATGCGCATGGACCATAAATGTCTCATCGCGGCCTTGCTGCACGATGTCATCGAGGACACCGGCATCGACAAGGAGCAGTTGGCCGAGAGCTTCGATCTCGAGGTCGCCGAGCTGGTCGATGGGGTCAGCAAGCTCTCCAAGATCGACTTCAAGTCGCGCGCCGAGGCGCAGGCGGCCAGCCTGCAGAAAATGCTTCTGGCGATGACGCGCGACATTCGCGTCATCCTCATCAAGCTCGCTGATCGGCTGCACAACATGCGCACCCTGGGCGCGATGCGCCCCGATGCCTGCCGGCGCATCGCGCGCGAGACGCTCGATATCTACGCGCCCATCGCCAACCGGCTCGGCATCAACAGTGTTCGGGTCGAGCTGGAGGATCTCGGCTTCGCCCATCATTGGCCCTGGCGGCGCGCGGTCATTCAGCGCGCCGTGCATAGAACCCTGGGCGCGCGCGCCGAGATGATGTCGATGGTGGAAACCACGCTCAAGCACGCACTGGAGCAGGAGGAGCTTGCGGGCACGGTGGAGGGGCGACGCAAGCATTTTTATGGCATCTACCGCAAGATGCGCGACAAGAAGCGCGCCTTTGATGAAATTGTCGATGTGGTCGCCTTTCGGGTCATCGTCGATCGGGTGGATACCTGCTACCGGGTGCTGGGGCTGGTGCATAACCTTTACAAACCCGTACCGGGTCGCTTCAAGGACTATATCGCCATCCCCAAGGCAAACGGCTATCAGTCGCTGCACACGGTGCTCATCGGTCCGCAGGGCATCCAGATCGAGATTCAGATCCGCACCGAAGACATGCAGCGCATGGCCGAATCGGGCATTGCCGCGCACTGGCTCTACAAGAGCGGAGCAAGCAATGGGGCCAATCCAACCGGACTGGCCGCCGACTGGCTGCAAAATCTGCTGGAGATGCAGCGCGAGGCGGGCAACTCGGTTGAATTCCTGGAAAACGTCAAGGTCGATCTTTTTCCCGACGAGGTCTATGTCTTCACGCCCAAGGGGCGCATTAAAACACTCAAGCGTGGCGCGACTGTGGTCGATTTTGCCTACGCCATCCATTCCGACATTGGCAACAGTTGCGTGGCCGCGCGCATTGACCGCCGGCTGGTGGCGCTGAGCACGGTGCTGCGCAGCGGTCAGACCGTTGAAATCATTACCGCCCCAGGCGCCAAGCCCAATGCCACCTGGCTGAATTTTGTCACCACCGGCAAGGCGCGCGCGAGCATCCGCAACTATCTCAAAAACCTCAAGCAGCGCGAGGCGCAGGGGCTGGGCTGGCGCCTGCTCAATGCCGAGCTTGAGGTGCTGGGAACCACGCTCGATGCCGTCGATGCGCCGCGTCTCGCGGCCTATTTGCGCGAGGCGGAACTCACCACGCTCGAGGCCCTGCTCGGCGACATTGGTCTTGGCAATCGGCTGGCTGCGTTGGTGGCGCGCCGGCTGGTCGAGGTCGATGGCGAGGATGTTGGCACCGAGCCTCGCGCGGGCGAAGAGCTGCATCCGCACCGGCTGTCCATTCGCGGCACCGAGGGCATGGTGGTGAGCTTCGCGCGCTGCTGCCGCCCCATTCCGGGCGATACCATCGCCGCCCAGTTCAGCCCAGGGCGCGGTCTGGTGGTGCATCGTAGCGAATGCCGCAATCTCGGCAGTCCCGAACAGCGACGCGACCACCGGCTCGATGTCGAATGGGCGCCCGACCCTGAAGGCGAATTTACGACCGAGATTCGCGTCGAGATTGGCAATCGACGCGGCGCCCTGGCGGTGGTGGCAGGCGCCATCGCCGAGCTGGGCTCGAATATCGAAACCGTGCAGTCGCGCGAGAAGGATGGCATGACCACCGCCATGGAGTTCGTCATCCTGGTATGCAGCCGTCATCACCTCGCGCAGATCATGCGCCGCCTGCGCCAAATCCCCCTGGTGCTGCGCATTGTGCGTCTGCCACGATAGGCCCGAACGACAGCACGCTCGGCGTCAAGCGAGCACCCCATGTGCAACTGCTCGCTGCGCGCCATGGATCGCGAATTTTTGCTGTCCAAACCTTGAAGCGCGTCCCTGTGTCGCCATGTCTGTTTGACAATTCTCAATCATTCGCCAGGCATCCCGGTATGCTGGCGCGACGGTGAGCGCCATGACTGAACTCACGCTGGATGAGCGCCTCTCTGCAACGCGGCGCATCATGAGCCTGCTTGAAGGCTGGGGCCTCGGGGCGCGCGACATTGCCCGTATCCTGCTGTTGCCCGACACCATCAAGGCCCGCCATATCGTGCATTTTCGTGACCGCGAGCCCTTTCCCGATGATCCGGGCGTCAACCGCCGCCTGGGCTATCTGATGCGCATCGAGAACGCGCTTCACACCTACTTTCCGCGCAACCCGGAGATGCGCCATCACTGGGTGCGTCGCGCCAACAAGCACTTTTCGCGGCGCGCGCCCGTGGCGGTCATGGTCGAGGACGGCGAGAGCGGTCTGATCTCGGTGCTTTCGCATCTCGATTGCACCTTTGCCTGGGATCTGACCGGCTCGCGCGCCGAATATGGCCATTGATGCGAGCCGCGCTCAGTCTTGCGGCCCTGCTCATCCCGCTGCTTGGCGTTGCTGCCCCGCCGCTCGATTATCGGGTGGTGGCGCGCTATCCCCACGATCCGCACGCCTTTACCCAAGGCCTGGTCTGGTCGCACGGGCGCCTGTTTGAGAGCACCGGCGGCTACGGTCGCTCCAGTCTGCGCGAAGTGGATCTGGAAAGCGGTCGGGTGCTGCGCGAGCGTCTGCTGCCGAGACGCCTCTTCGGCGAGGGGCTGACCCTCTGGAAGGATGTGCTGGTTCAACTCACCTGGCGCGAGGGTCTTGGACTCATTCATGGGCGCGAGGATTTTGCGCTGCGCGCCACCTTCGCCCTGGCCGGCGAGGGCTGGGGGCTTGCCCAGAACGGGCGACACTGGATTCTCAGCGACGGCAGCGCCTGGCTGTCCATCCTCGATCCCGACACGGGCGCCACCCTGCGTCGCGTTCAGGTGACCGATGCAGGACGCCCGGTTGAGCGTCTCAATGAGCTGGAATGGATCGAGGGCGCCTGCTGGGTCAATGTCTGGCTCACCGAGCGCATCCTGCGCATCGACCCCGAGAGTGGCGCGGTCACTGGCGAACTCGACCTCGCCGCACTCTGGCCCAAGACCCAACGTCCGCCCGATGCCGACGTGCTCAACGGCATCGCCTGGCGCGCCGACCGACGCCACTTGCTGGTTACCGGTAAGCGCTGGCCCTGGCTGTTTGAGCTGGCGCTGGA
>JAFGTZ010000083.1 GCA_016938795.1 Chromatiaceae bacterium
CAGCAGCGCAGCGCGCAGCCCGTCGCGCACGGCAATGGCCTCGGGGTTGCGGCAGGTGGTGTCGGTGGTGAGGCGGTTCTTGCAGTAGAGGTCGAGATAGAGCGCGACGCCCTGCTTGCGCGGATCGGGCAGGCGCGCGAGGGTGAGTACGAGGCGCTCGCGGGGGTTGGTCTGGGTGCTGACGATGAGATCGACGCTGGAGATGGGATCGGGTTCGCCGAAGCCCTGGCGGACATAGGCGCGGGCGCGCTCCCACCAGTCGAGACAGGTGTTGCTGTCGGGACAGTGCGCCAGATTGGGCGGAGCTGGTCGTTGGGCGGTGGCGGCGGGGTCGGGCTCCAGGCCCTTGAGGGCGCGAAAACGCGCAAGGATTGAGGCAAATTCGGCAAAGACCGCATCCTTTTTGCCTTCCAGCTCGATCATGGCGGCATAGCGCGCGAGGATGCGCCGCTCGATCTCGATCAGTCGCGCCTGCTGGGCGCGGGTGGCCTCGGCGTCGCCAGACTCGGCGGGGGCCTCGGCGTGGGCCTCGCGCAAGGCGTCCTGATCGAGACGAATCTGGTCGCGCAGAATCTGCGCGCGCGCCTCGACGGCGGCGATGCGCCCGTCGCGGGCGAGCAGCACGTCCTCGGCGACCTGAAAGCTCGCGAGCAGTTCGCGGTCGCGCGCACGCTGGCGCTCAAGCGCGCGCGCCTCTTCGGCCTCTTGCCTGGCCAGCGCCTGGGCGGCGGCGCGCTCCTCGGGCGTGGGCGGCGGCGGGACGAGTTCCACCCGCAAGCCTTCGGGATTGAGTTCGGTATGGCCTTGGTCGACGGCGCTCGCGGGGAGGGTGTCGCTGTAGTGCACGGCGCCCTCGGCATCAACCCAGCGATAGAGCCGCTGCGCCTGGAGCGCCGGAGCGTGCAGGACAGCAAGGATGGCGAGCACGACTGCGGCGGCGAAGAGTCGCGAGTGTCGGCGGCGAGCGTTGGACGCTGTCTCCATTGCTGACTCCCAGGTCAGGGTGGCTAAGGGGTTCCCTGAAACAGAGTGTAGCAAGAGAGTCGGGGCCAGTGGCTAAACACCGTGACGTTCGCGATAGCGGCGCACGGCCTCGGCATGGGCGCCAAGCTCGGCGCGTTCATCGAGATAGGTGATGAGGTCGGCAAGCGTGATGACGCTGTGCACGGGCATGCCGTAGGTGTCGCGCACCTCCTCGACAGCGGAGCGCGCACCCTGGCCGCGCTCTTGGCGGTCGAGCGCGATGACCACGCCGGCGGGCTCGGCGCCGGCGGCGCGGATCATGTCAACCGATTCGCGCACCGAGGTGCCGGCGGTGATGACATCGTCGATGATGAGCACGCGCCCCTGGAGCGGGTGCCCGACGATGCGCCCGCCCTCGCCATGATCCTTGGCCTCCTTGCGGTTGAAGGCGAAGGGCTGATCGCGCCTGTGTCCGGTGGCGAGCGCCATGCTGGCGGCGGCGGCGAGCGGGATGCCTTTGTAGGCCGGGCCATAGAGCACCTCGAAGGCGAGGCCCGAGTCGAGAATGCGCTGTGCGAAGGCCTGCCCGAGACGGGCGAGACGCAGACCGCTGTTGAAGAGTCCAGCGTTGAAGAAATAGGGGCTCTGGCGCCCGGACTTGAGGGTGAAGTCGCCAAAGCGCAGGGCGCCGATATCGAGGGCGAAGTTGAGAAAGTCGCGTTGATAATCTTGCATGGGTATCGGTTCAGGCTATGGGATGTGGCGTGCGAAAGAGACCTAACGCAGCAATGCCGCGTTGATGTCGCGCAGCACCAGGTTGCGGAACTTGCGCGCGCGCAGCAGATCGCTGTCGCTCCAGGGTTCGGAGTGGCCGGTGGTGGTTTCAACCCAGCGCGCGAAGGAGGCGCGCGGCGAGAGGCGTTGGCGCTGAGCGTCGAACGCGGCGCTTTTGCGCGGATCGCCCGCCCAGACCACGGTCTGCGGCTGCTCTGGACGCCACCAGAGAAAGGCGCGCTCGCTGCCGCTCGCATAGTCGCTGATGCGCACCGCGAGCAGACCGCTGGCGCGTTCGGCACAGACGCCCGCCACAGGCAGCCGTTGAGCGAGACCGTCGGTGGCGAAGACGGGTTCGTCGGCGCGTTCGCGCAGCCAGGCGAGCTGGGCGCGAATGGCGGCTTCCTCGGGAACCCGACCAAAGGTGACCAGACTCTCGCCTTCGACCAGGGCCGCGCCGCTCGCCCCGACCAGGGCGAGCAGGGCGTCGCCGAAGCGGGTTTCACCCGCGTCGATGGGGCTGTCGTAGGCCTGACCGGCGTCGATGCGTTGCAGCGCATCGACCAGACGGGCGATTTCGATATCGCTCTCGCCCACCTCCAGCAGGCGGCGCGTGCTCTGAAAGCCGGCGATGGTCATGGTGAACACCTGCGCCATCTCGGCGCAGCGCTCGCGCACCGGCAGCGGCAGATGGCGCGCCGCACGGTGATGACAGGCAATCAGGCCCCACAGCCGCCCGCCGACCACCAGCGAAAAGGACAGCGAGGCCGTCACGCCCATGTTGGCGAGATATTCGAGATGCACGGGCGAGACGGCGCGCAGATCGGAGAGGCTCAGATCAGCCGCCTCGGCGCCCTCGCCCAGAATGGGCGCCGGGCGGGCCTGAATGTCAGGGATCTGGCGATGGCGGTTGGCCAGATAGAGCTGGCGGGCGATCTGGGGGATGTCGGAGGCCGGATAGCGCAGCCCCAGATAGGGCTCAAGCCCGCTCACCAGGCTCTCGCTGATGACCTCGCCGCAGTCATCGTCGCGAAAGCGGTAGAGCATGACGCGCTCGAAGCCGCTCGCCTCGCGCATGGCGTCGCACAGATACTGGCACTGACGCTGCCAGTCGCCCTCGCTGTAGGGCATGCGATAGAGCTGGTGCGGCACCGGGCGATAGGCCTCGTGCTGCTCGGCGGCGGACAGCGCGGGTTCGAGTTCGAGCAGCCAGTGGCTAGGGCCGCGCGCGAGCAGCCCGTCGAGCATGCCGCGCGGCCCCTCGATGAGACCGGGATAAAGGCGCTTCTCGCCGGGATGCGTCCAGGCATCGGGCGAAGCGCCGATGTCGGCGGTGTCGAGCACGGGCGGAAAGCCCGCAAGCAGATCGTTCAGGGGCGCGCCGAGCAGCGCCTCGGCCTCCTGACCAATCCAGTCGGCGAGATTGGCGCTCGCGAGCCGGATGCACTGATCGCCCGCCAGGCCGCCGAGCAGGGCGCCATAGGGTTGAATGGACTGAATGCGGTGCAACTGCTCGCGTTCGCACTCTTCCAGAAAGCCTGGCGTGATGGGTTCGCTCATGGGTTGAGACGTGACGTTCCCGGGGATGATCAGGTCAGCCGATGATAACGCAAGTTGGCGGGGCGGTACGCGGTGCGTA
>JAFGTZ010000084.1 GCA_016938795.1 Chromatiaceae bacterium
GCGGCGGGGCTCATCCGGCTTGGTTTCGAGTCGCGCGTGCGCTCCAGCATCGACCCCGCCGACAGTCTGCCGGCCATCGGGCAGGGCGCCATCGGCATCGAGTGCCGGGTGGAGGATGAGCGCGTGCATCAGCTCATCGCGCCCCTGGCCCATCGCGACACCAGCGACCGGGTGCTCGCCGAGCGCGCCATGAACGCGCGCCTCAACGGCGGCTGTCAGGTGCCCATCGGCGGCCATGCCGTGCTGGAGGGTGATCAGCTCCATCTCAAGGGGCTGGTAGGCACCACCGACGGCAAGCGCATTCTGCGCGCCGAGGCCAGCGGACCGCGCGAGCAGGCCGAGGCGATTGGCGTGCGGGTGGCCGAGGATCTGCTGGCTCAGGGCGCCGACGCCATTCTGAGCGCCCTCCTGGGGCACTGAGATGACAGCGCCGGATCTGCGCGGTCGCGGTGTGCTGGTCACCCGTCCGGCGGGGCAGGCCGAGGGCTTGTGTCGTCTGATCGAGGCCGCGGGCGGGCGCGCGATCCCGGTGCCCGCCATGGAGATCGAACCTGCGGGCGATGAGGCCACGCGCGCCACGCTGGCCGAGTCCTGGGATCTGCTCTATTTCGTGAGCCCCAACGCCGTGGAGCATGGCGTGCGCCTGGCCGGCGACGGTCGCTGGCCCAAGGTGGCGCGCCTCGCCGCCGTGGGGCGCGGCACGGCGCGTGCGCTGGCCGAGGCCGGGCGCGCGCCCGATCTGGTGCCGAGCGCGCGCTACGAGAGCGAGGAGCTGCTGGCCATGCCAGAGCTGGCCGAGTCCGAGGTGCGCGGCTGGCGGGTGCTCATCGTGCGCGGTGAGGGCGGGCGCGGACTCTTCGCCGAGACCCTGGCCGCACGCGGCGCCGAGGTGTACTTCGCCGAGGTCTACCGTCGCCGCCGCCCTGAGATCAACCCGTCCGCACTGCTCGCGCGCTGGCCGCGCGAGATCGACGCGGTGAGCGTGACCAGCGAGGAGGTGATGCGCAATCTCATGGCCATGCTCGGCCCCGAGGGACGCGAGCGGCTGCTGGCCACCCCGCTGGTGGTTATCGCCGAGCGCACCCGTGAGCGCGCCCTCGAACTCGGCTTTCAGCGGGTGGAGCTGGCCGAGCGCGCCGCCGACGAGGCCATCGTGTCCGCGTTGGTGCGGCTGTTCGATTGAATCCTTAATCCGTAGCGCAAGGCTCGAAGACTGGCGCATCGGCGCGCAATGCGCGACCTATGAGATTTGTCTGCGAACACATCGCTGTCGGCTCGCGGCTGGAAGCCGCTTCCACGGGCGGATTGTCTGTGCCAAATCGGCTAGACTCACCCCATGGCCGCCGATACCCCTGATTCATCAGCC
>JAFGTZ010000510.1 GCA_016938795.1 Chromatiaceae bacterium
CAGGCCATGGCACGTCTCGGGCGCTGGGATGCGCGCGGCGCTGGTGTGTCGGTGGCCGAGCTGCGCGCCGATTTTCGCAAGTGCATGGAAGACCATGCCGGGGTGTTTCGCACCGAGGCGATCATGGCCGAGGGCGTGGAGCGCCTGCGCGAGCTGCGCGAGCGTCTGCCCGAGGTGCGCCTTGCCGACCACTCCAGGGTGTTCAACACCGCGCGCATCGAGGCGCTGGAGCTGGAGAATCTCATCGAGGTCGGCTTCTCGATCGCGGTCTCGGCCCTGCACCGCCAGGAGAGCCGTGGCGCGCACTCGCGCCCCGATCATCCCGAGCGCGATGATCAAAACTGGCTCAAGCACAGTCTCTATTACCGCGAGGGCGACCGCATGGACTACAAGCCGGTGCGCACCAAGCCGCTGACGGTTGAGTCCTTCCCGCCCAAGGAGCGTGTCTACTGATGAAGATCAGCGTCTATCGCTACAATCCGGACAGCGATCCGCGCCCCCGGATGCAGGACTACGAGATCGAACCCTTTCAGGGCATGATGCTGCGCGATGCCCTGCTGGAGGTGAAGAAGCAGGACGAGTCGTTCAGTTTTCGCCACTCCTGCGGCGAGGGCGTGTGCGGCTCGGATGCGGTCAATGCCAACGGGCGCAACCTGCTCGCCTGTATCACCCCGGTAAGCGAACTCAAGGCGCCCATCGTGGTGCGTCCGCTGCCCGGTCGGCCCATCATCCGCGATCTGGTCGTGGACATGAGTCAGTTCTACGAGCAATACCGCGCGGTCGAGCCCTGGCTGGTGCGCAAGGATCCGCTGCCCGAGCAGGAGATTCTCCAGTCGCCCGAGGAGCGCGACCGGCTCGATGGGCTCTACGAGTGCATCCTGTGCGGTTGTTGCTCCACCGCCTGCCCCTCCTTCTGGTGGAATCCCGAGAAGTTCCGCGGTCCGGCAGCCCTGCTCCAGGCCTGGCGTTTTCTCGCCGACAGCCGCGATCAGGCCACCGAGGAGCGGCTCGACGCGCTCGAAGGCCCCTACAAGCTCTTCCGCTGTCACAGCATCATGAACTGTGTCGAGGTCTGCCCCAAGGGGCTCAACCCAACCCGCGCCATCGGCCACATCAAGGAACTCATGCTGGAGCAGGGCTTGTGAGCGAGGCGTCCGAGCGCGAGCGGCTGCGCTGGCAGTGCCGGCGCGGCCTGCTTGAACTCGACGCCCTTTTCATGCCCTTTCTGGAGCACGGCCATGAGGGTCTCGACGCCGCCGGGCGCGCCGCCTTCCGGCGCCTGCTCGGCGAGCAGGATCCG
>JAFGTZ010000511.1 GCA_016938795.1 Chromatiaceae bacterium
GCGCGCCGCCCGCTCGGTGGTCTCGGGCTTCACAAAGGGGTTGCCGTCGCGATCGCCGCCAATCCAGGAGCCGAAGCGGATGACGCTTGGCACCGGAATGCCGTTCTTGGGGCCATAGACGCGCCGCACCGCCTTTTCGAGAAAACGATAGACGCGCGGCACCGCATCGAAGAGCGATTCGCGGAAAAAATAGAGCCCCTGGCGCACCTCGTCGATGACCTGCGGCTTGTGAACCCGCACCTCGTCGGTCTTCCAGAGGATCTGAATCTCGGTGAGGATGGCCTGAAGCTTCTCTTCGAGCTCCTCGTCATTGAGCTTGAGGCGGTGCAGATCCTGCCCGAGCAGAAAGATGCGCCGGAAGGTCTCGGAGATGGTGCGCCGCTTCGCCTCGGTGGGGTGCGCGGTGAACACCGGCAGATAGAGCAGATGCTCCAGCAGGCTTTGCAGATTTTCCGGGCTGACGCCATCCTCGTGAAAGCGGCGCAGGGTGTCGTCGAAGGAGCCCACCCAGAGCCGCTCGCCCGCCGAGATGCGATCCATGCGCACGAGATGGGCGTTGAGTTCCTCGGCCGTATGCAGCAGCCCGAAAAAGATGGTGAAGGCGCGGATCACCTCGGCAAGCGTCTGCGGATCGAGCCCCTCGATGCGCTTCATGAGCTTGTCGCGCAGCTCGGGATCCTCGCGCTCGCGCAACTGCACAAAGCCATCGCGCAAACGCTCGACCACCACCAGCACGCGCTTGCGGCTGTGCTCGCGCAGCACCTCGCCAAGCAAGGCGGTAAACAGCTGGATATCGCGCTCCAGCGCCTGATCCTGGGACATCTCGTTCATGGTGCCTGGGTTACCCGGTCTTGGCGGCCTCCACATGGGCCGCCCCAATGGGTGTGGATACTACCCTGCCCCGCCCCGGTCGACAAAAGCCGCGCGCGCAAAGCAGGAGCGTGCGCCACTGGACGCGCCCCCCGCCCGCTCAGTCCAGACGCAGCGCATGCACGCTGAAGAGATCCTCGGCATCGGTCCAGACCCGCTCGGGCACAAAGCCCGCGCGCGCCGCCAGGGCATGAAAATCCTCGATGCCGTACTTGCAAGAGTTCTCGGTGTGAATGGTTTCCCCGGCGCGGAAGCGGAAGCGCTCGCCGGCCACCCGCACTTCCTGATCGCGACGGCTGACCAGGTGCATCTCGATGCGGCTGTGCTCCGCGTTGAAGAAGGCGTGATGGCTGAAGTCGTCGAGCACGAAGTTTGCACCCAACTCGCGGTTGAGCCGGTGCAGCAGATTCAGGTTGAAGGCCGCTGTCACACCCTGGGCGTCGTTATAGGCCGCCTCCAGACGCTCGCTTGACTTGCGCAGATCCACACCGATGAGCAGGCGCCCGCCCGGCCCAAGTCGCTCGGCCACGCGCCGGAGCAGCGCGAGCGCCTCCTCGGGCTCGAAGTTGCCGATGCTCGACCCCGGGAAAAAGGCCGCGAGCGGTCCCTCGTCCGGCCCCAGCGGGAGGCGAAAGGGCGCGCTGTAGTCGGCGCAGACCGCATGCACGGCCAGCGCCGGAAAGCGCTCACAGAGGGCCCGCGCCGAGGCCAGCAGATGCTCGCGTGAGATGTCCACCGGCATGTAGAGCCGCGGCTGGAGCGCGGCAAGCAAGGTCTGAATCTTGAGACTGCTGCCGCTGCCAAGTTCGATCAGCACCTGGCCACGTCCGAGCAGATCGGCCATGGCGTCGCCATGCTCGCGCAGAATGGTAATCTCGGTGCGGGTGGGATAGTACTCGGGCAGTTCGGTGATGGCATCGAAGAGCTGCGAGCCGCGCGCGTCATAGAAGAGCTTGGGCGGCAGCGTCTTGTGCGCGCGCCCCAGCCCTTCGAGCACCTCGGCGCGCACATCGGCCACGGCGGGATGATCGTCGAAAAACTCCAGACGGGAATCACTCTGATCGAAGGTGTCGGACTCGAAACGTCGGGCCATGGCCAGGCTCATGTCAATGTCTCCGCAAGTCGAAAGCCCTGGAATTGCCAGCGCTCCTGTGGATAGAAAAAGTTGCGATAGGTCGGGCGCAGATGATCGCGCGTGGTGGCGCAGGAGCCGCCGCGCAGCACCATCTGGTTGCACATGAACTTGCCGTTGTATTCGCCGATGGCCCCCGCCGGGGCGCGATAGCCCGGATAGGGCCGATAGGCCGAGCCGGTCCATTCCCAAAGATCGCCAAAGAGCTGGCGCACCCCCTCCTCGCCAGTCTGGGCCGCGCGCGGATGCAGCCAGCCGTCATCGACAAAATTACCCCGCAGGGGCTGCTCGCGCGCCACATGCTCCCACTCGGCCTCGGTCGGCAGACGCTTGCCGGCCCAGCTTGCGAAGGCATCGGCCTCGTAGAAGCTCAGATGGGCCACCGGCTCGGCCAGATCGAGCGGGCGCAGACCGCCGAGCGTGAACAGATGCCACTCGTCATCGAGCCGCTCCCAGTAGAGCGGCGCCTGCCAACCCTGGGCGCGCAGCGTCGCCCAGCCGTCGGAGAGCCAGTGCGCCGGGTGGCTGTAACCGCCATCGGCGATAAAGTCGAGATAGTCGCCGTTGGTCACCAGGCGGTCGGCAAGCCGGAAGGGTTCGAGAAAGACCCGATGCGCGGGACGTTCGTTGTCGAAGGCAAAACCCTCGGGGCCGGCGCCAAGGCTTGTCAGCCCGCCCTCAAAGTCCAGCCAGCGCAACGGCTCGGGCTCGGCGGGCCGGGCGCCGGGCAGATCCTCGCGATAGGCCGGAAAGAGCGGGTTGTGACCGAAATGGCGCTTGATGTCGGTGAGCAGCAGTTCCTGATGTTGCTGCTCGTGATTGAGCCCGATGCGCAGACGCCGCGCGATGCGTGGCCAGTCGTCCGCGCTGGCCTGCTCGATCAGCCCGAGCATGGCCCCATCGACATGACGGCGATAGTCATAGACCTCAGTCACCCTGGGCCGCGAAAGCAGACCGCGTTCGGCGCGCGGCCAGAAGCCGCTGCCGGTCTGCTCGTAGTAGCTGTTGAAGAGATACTCGAAGCGCGGATGGAACACCCGGTAGTCGGGCGCGAAGGGGCGTAGCAGAAAGGTCTCGAAGAACCAGGAGACATGCGCTAGATGCCACTTCGGCGGACTGGCCTCGGGCACCACCTGAAGCCCGTAGTCC
>JAFGTZ010000512.1 GCA_016938795.1 Chromatiaceae bacterium
GCGCCCAGACAAGCGTCCAGGTTAGCGGTTCATTGAGAATGGCCGGGGCAACCGAGGCCCACGCCAGAGAGGCGCCAAGCACCAAGATTCCGGCCAGCACGACGCTGAAGGCGGTGCGCCTGGGGGCTCGCGTGCGGGCATCCGCTTCAGGTAGAAAAGCTTTCCAGCGCGCCCGTCGGGCCTGACCAGGGCGCCGCCTCAAAGCGGCCTGTGAAGCGCCGGGCGAAGACCTCGGCTTCCATGGGACGGGCATAGTGATACCCCTGATGGATATGACAGCCGTTGGCGAGCAGCCAGCGGGCCTGATGATCCCGCTCGATCCCCTCGGCCACCACGCCCAGGCGCAGCCCCTCGGCCAGGGCCACGATGGCGCGCACCACCGCCTCACCGCTGCCGCCCTGACCAAGCGACTGGATGAAGGAGCGATCGATCTTGAGCCAGTCGAGCGGAAACCGACCCAGGTAGCCGAGCGAGGAATAGCCGGTGCCGAAATCGTCGAGCGCGATGGCCACGCCCAGCTCATGCAGCGCCTTGAGCGTGTCGAGCACGCTGTCGAGACGCGGCATCAGCGCCTGTTCGGTGATTTCGAGTTCGAGCGCGGCGGGCGCCACGCCATCGCGCGCCAGACGCGCCTCGATTTCCTCGGCCAGGCGCTTGTGATCGAGCTGGGCGGCGCTGATGTTGACCGACAGACGCGCTTCCTGCCAGCCACGCGCGGCAAAGGCGCGCAGATCAGCACAGGCGCGATCCAGCACCCACTCGGTGAGCGGCACGATGAGACCGGTTTCCTCGGCGAGCGGGATGAAACGATCAGGCCCAATTAAGCCCTCGCGCGGATCGCGCCAGCGCACCAGCCCCTCGGCCCCCATGAGCGAGCCATCGCGCGCGTCGATCTTGGGTTGATACCAGAGTTCCAGCTCCTCGCGCTCGATGGCCCGGCGCAACCGCGCCTCGAGCGCCAGACGATGGCGTTCGCTGTTATCGAGCCTTGGGTCGTAGACCCGGATAACGCCCTCGTCGCCACGCTCGGCCACCGCCGCCAGGGCGGCGGCCTGGGCCCGGCGCACCAGGGTTTCGGCATCGTGGCCATGCTCGGGCGCACGCGCAATGCCAACCCGCGCATTGACCACCAGATCAACGCCTGCCACCGTCAGCGGCGCACGCAGACGCGCCAGCAGCCGCTGCGCCAGGTCCAGATCGCAAACCTCGTCTGCGGAGAGCAAAATGGCAAAGGCCGAATCGCCCAGACGCGCCAGCAGCGGACGCTTGGCCTCGCCCCAGGCATGGGGGGGTTGCAGCGGCGGACGCGGCAGCACCAGGGCCAGATCAGCCAGCAGACGCGCCGTCAACTCGCGCAGCAAGGCCGCTGTCACCGCCTCGCCCCAGCCCACCCCGACCCGGCGCAGGGCGTCGATCTCCAGCACCAGCACCCGATCGCGGCTCGCGCCATCGGCATCGAACACCTGCTGCAGAGACTCGATGAAAAAGGCCCGATTCGGCAAGCCGGTGCTGCTGTCGTA
>JAFGTZ010000513.1 GCA_016938795.1 Chromatiaceae bacterium
AAGGCGATGATGCCGCCGAAGGCCGATTCGGGATCGGTCGAATAGGCGCGTTCGTAGGCCTCCAGAAGCGAGCTGCCGATGGCCACGCCACAGGGGTTGGCGTGCTTGACGATGACGCAGGCCGGGGCCTCGTCGAACTGCTTGACGCATTCGAGCGCGGCGTCGGTATCGGCGATGTTGTTGTAGGAGAGTTCCTTGCCCTGGAGCTGGCGCGCGCTGGCGATGCCGACCTCGGGTGTGCCGTGCTCCACGTAGAAGGCGGCGTTCTGGTGCGGGTTCTCGCCGTAGCGCATGAGCTGGCGGCGCACCAGTTGCTGCGAGAAGGTGCGCGGAAAGGCGCTCGGGGTTTCGGTGCCACCCTCGGCGCGCGCCGCCAGATAGTTGGCGATGGCGGCGTCGTAGCGGGCGGTGTGCTCGAAGGCCTTGGCGGCGAGATCGAAGCGGGTGGCCTCGCTCACCCCGCCCTGCGTGCTCAGTTCGGCGCCGACGCGCGCATAGTCGGCGGCATCCACCACCACGCTCACGGCGGCATGATTCTTGGCCGCCGCGCGCAGCAGGGTGGGGCCGCCGATGTCGATGTTCTCGATGGCGGTGGCCAGATCGCAGTCGGGGCGGGCAACGGTCTGCTCGAAGGGGTAGAGATTCACCACCACCAGGTCGATGGGCTTGATGCCGTTTTCGTGCATCACCCGCTCATCGGCGCCGCGTCGCCCGAGAATGCCGCCGTGCACCTTGGGATGCAGGGTCTTGACCCGACCGGCCATCATCTCGGGAAAGCCGGTGTAGTCCGAGACCTCGACGACCGGGATGCCGGCCTCGGTGAGCAGGCGGGCGGTGCCGCCGGTGGACAGAATCTCGATGTCGCGCGCGGCGAGCAGGCGGGCGAAGTCGAGAAGGCCGGTCTTGTCTGAGACGCTGATGAGGGCGCGTTGAATGGCTTGCATCGGTGGTCCGGGAGTTGGCTGTGAGTGAGTGTCGGGAGAGGCGCTGCCTCTCCCATTAGCGTAGCCCATGGCGGGCGAGCCGCTTGCGCAGGGTGGTGCGTGTCATGCCGAGCATGACGGCGGCCTGGCTGAGATTGCCCTGGGTGTGTTGCAGCACCAGTTCGAGCAGGGGCCGCTCGACCTCGTCCATCACCAGGGCGTGCAGATCGAGAATCTCATGATCGCCCATGCGCGCCAGATAGGCATGCAGCGCCTC
>JAFGTZ010000011.1 GCA_016938795.1 Chromatiaceae bacterium
CGCGGGCGGATGAACTCGCGTTCCAACAAGGGCTGAACCTCCATGCGACAACTGCACGATATTCTTCGCCTGCTCAGCGCTCGCGAGCGTTTGCAATTGGGCGCCATTTTGCTGGTGATGTTGCCGAATGCCATCTTTCAGGTGGCTGGAATCGCCTCGGTGATGCCCTTTATTGCGGTGCTGAGCCAGCCCGAGCTGATCGAGTCCAATGCCGTTCTGGCAAGAGTCTATTCCGAGCTGGGGTTCGAAAGAATCAATGATTTCCTGATTCTGCTAGCGGCCTTTTCCCTAATCATGCTCCTGGTCAGCAACAGCCTGGCCGCACTGACAAGCTGGCTGATTACGCGTTTCACCTACAGGCGGGTGCATTCGCTCTCGCATCGGCTGCTCTCGCTCTATCTGCGTCGCGAATATGCCTTTTTCCTGGCGCGCAATCCCTCCGAGCTGACTCGCAACGTCATCCAGGAGGTCAATGGTCTGGTGACCGGTTATCTGATGCCGCTCCTGCAACTCGCCACGCGCGCCACGGTTTTGCTGGCCATTCTGGCCTTGCTGTTTTGGATTGATCCTCTGCTTGCGGTGGTTGTCGGGGTTTTGCTGAGCGCGTCCTACGGCTTTATCTATCTCTATTTCAAGAATCGCCTGACACGCCTTGGCGAACAACGCCTGATCGCCAATCAACAGCGCTTTCAGACAACACTAGAGGCCTTTGGAGCCATCAAGGATCTGCTGGTGCTCAATCGTGCCGATTACTATGATGCGCGTTATGCAAGCGCCTCCTGGCGATTCGCGGTGAATCAGGCGGCCTATTCGCTGATCGTGGAACTTCCGCGTTATCTGCTCGAAACCCTTGCATTTGGCATGATTCTTGTCATCGCCCTCTATCTGGTGGTTTCTGGACAGTCGATGCAGAGCGCCATGCCGCTCATTGCGCTCTATGCCATGGCGGGATATCGGCTCATGCCCGCGCTTCAGCAGATTTTCACTCAGGTCTCGATGCTGCGCTTTTCCGCCCCCATCGTCGAACGTATTCGGGGTGAAATGCTTGCTCGCCCAGTGGATGCCCGGGCCTTCGAGCGCAAGGAAGGCGCGGGCGAAACGCTTGAAAGCCGGCTTCCGCTGGTGCGTGAGATTCGGCTTCGGGGGCTGCGCTACGGCTATCCAGCGATGCGCGAGGAGGCGCTGCGCGGTATTGATCTGACGATTCCAGCGTGCTCCACCGTGGCCTTGGTGGGCGAGTCGGGCGCGGGCAAGAGCACCCTGGCCGATGTCATCCTAGGTCTGCTTGAACCAAGCGCGGGTGAAATCCTCATCGATGACGTGCCGCTGAACGCGCGCAACCGCGTGGCCTGGCAGCGCAATATCGGCTATGTGCCGCAAGCCATCTATCTGGCCGATGACACCTTAAGGCGCAATATCGCCCTTGGCCTCCCGGGTCGGCATATTGACGAGGCGCGAATTGAACAGGCCGCGCGCGCGGCGGCCATTCACGACTTTATCGTTCAGGAGCTGCCCGATGGCTACGACACCTTCGCGGGCGATCGCGGAATTCGGCTCAGCGGCGGTCAGCGCCAGCGCATCGGGATCGCGCGCGCCCTTTATCACGATCCGGATGTGCTGATTTTCGACGAGGCCACCAGCGCGCTCGATGGCTCGACCGAGGCGGCGGTAATGGAGGCCATCGGTGCGCTCTCGGGGCGCAAGACCATCATTCTCATCGCGCACCGACTGGCCACGGTGCGCCACTGTGACCGGATCTTTCTGCTTGAGCGCGGCAGGCTCGCCGGTGCTGGGCGCTTCGATGAATTGCTGCAAACAAGCGCGCTCTTTCAGCGCATGGCCTGTCACGTCGAATCAAGCCAATGAGCGAGGATTGCCATGTTTTGCCTAGCCCTAACCCGGCAGCGCCTCGCTACGCCCGACTGGAAAAACATGGCCTTGACCGAGCGCCAGCATCCAGACGCCGGATTGTGGATGCTCGCGGCTGTCGATGGTGTTCACGCAAGGCTGTCATCTCTGGATCAGGGTTTCGAGATTGTCGATTCAGGCTTGATTCAAGCGTCGAACGACGGCCAGGGCCTGCTTATCAGGGTGAGTTACAGCGCATATCAGGGGCGCCTGCGGATTGAAAACCGGGCGCTGTCTGGAAAGGCCATTTATTATCGCTTGAAAGACGGCGAATTTCATTGTGCAACACAGCTATCTCTATTACGCGCGCTCGGTGTTCCAATCGAGGAAAACAGCGCGGTTTTGCCTGAGTTTTTCGTCTATCGCTATGTGATGCCACCCGCCACGCTCTATCAGGATATCTTCCTGGTTCCGGCTGGCGGATGGATTGACATTTATCTGAAGGATCGCCAGGGTCTTCAACTCCAGGTTCAGCCATTTAAGCCGCCTGCGCCAGGCCCGCGCGAACTCACAAAAAAAGCCAGCGCCAGGCGCATCGAGGCGGTACTCGAACAACTCTCCGATGGCATCCGTCTGCTCTTGCCAGAGCGTGAACAAGTGGCCTTCATGCTCAGCGGCGGGCTGGATTCATCCATTTTGTTCAGGCTGGGTCAGATGGCCTGGGGGTGCAACGAAAGCTGGTCGAGCGGCTATCCATTCGAGCGGGTGGACCAGAATCTGGAAAAGGCCTATGCCTTATCCGCCGCCGAGATGTTTGACAGCCATCATCACTATCATGAGCCATCCCTGGAGGCCTATTTAAAGGGCTTGATCGAGGCAATCGCCATTGCCGAGTCGCCAGTGCATCATCTGCAATCCGTGCTCTTGTTTCTGCTGTTCAGGGATGGCATTCCCGCCGAGAAACGCATCCTGGTTTCAGGCGAGGGGGCAGATGGATTCTTTGGATTGCCTGCTCATGCCAGACTGCATCAGTGTCGAAAAAGCACGAGATGGCTTCCGGTTTCGGCGCCAGCCCAGGCATTGCATCGTCTTGTGCAGCGCTTGGCTGCCTATTCCTGGCGCGCCCGTCAATGGCGCGATTGTCTTGATTTGAGAATGGCCAGCGCCTTGCCGCTTGACGCGGACCAACACGCCCTATACCGCTTGGGAGCCTATGGCAGCAAGGCCTGGGTCAGACAGTATTTCGGGGTCACGGATCGCGACATTGTCATGAGTCGTGTGGCCTTTACGAGCGGTCTCGACGGCTACTCCATAAATGACATGATGTCGCTGCTTGATTTTTCTGGAGAAATTGTCACAACACAAGCCATCTGGTCAAAACTCGCCGAGCATCAAGGAAAGCGTCTTCACTATCTCTTCACGCATGAACGGCTCATTCAACTGGCCTTTGAACTTGACTGGAACACCAAGCTTGAGCGTCCGAAATATGTGCTTCGCAAGATTGCTGAACGCATTGGGGTGCCAGACAGTATTGTGAATCGACCCAAGGCGTCCTTTGGTATCTCGGCAAGTCGCTGGGGCGGCCGGAATGGCATCTTTCAGCCCCTGCTGCCCTTGATTGAAGGCGCTGTTGAGGCGGATCTTGTCAGGTCGCTAGACGGCACAGAGGGAGAAGATGCCATGTTGCTTTGGAATGTCCTGAATTATGCGCTCTGGAAACGGCTCTGCATCGGTGGCGAGTCGCTGGATGATGTGCTGCTTGAATGTTCCGAATCCTGCTCCTCTCTGTCAGCGAATCCGGTCCATTCCGGACAGGGCGCTAGCGCATGAAGCCCCTGATTTCCATACAGCCGGATGGTTATGGGCAGCATGACTGCTCTCATGAGATCTGGGTGCGCGTGCTCGAAAGGGCTGGTTTCGCGACGCAGCCTGTGGATGTCTATCGCCCCGACATTCTTGAGCGTATTGCGGGAAGCGCCGGCTTTATGTGGCGTTGGGCGCATTTTGGCGGCATGGAGCGCGTGGCGCGTCGGCTTCTTCCTGTCATCGAGACACAGCTAGGTATTCCCGTTTATCCAGATCAAAAAAGCTGCTGGCACTATGATGACAAGATCGCGCAGTTTTATCTGTTATCGACCTGCCGCGTGCCAATGCCTAAAACCTGGATTTTTTATCGTCAGCACGAGGCTATTCAAAAAGCCGAACAGCTTGACTATCCAGTGGTCTTGAAGCTCTATGCGGGGGCCGCCGCCGAGAATGTAATCCTGCTTCAGTCCTTCGCGGAGGCCGAGTTCTGGATTGGTCTTTTGTTTGGTCGGGGCGTTTCGGACTTGGCGGCTGAGCATTACCGACGCTGGCCCATTGCAAAACGTCTCAAGGCAGCGCTCAAGGCGCTGGTCAAGGGCGAGGCGCCCTGGGAGCCGCTACCAAAATCCGCTGTACATCGAGGGTATGTCTATCTTCAGGAATACCTTGCAGGCAATGCCTTCGATACGCGGGTGACCATTATCGGAAACCGCGCCTATGCATTCCGTCGCTATAACCGGGCCAATGATTTTCGGGCAAGCGGTAGCGGCTTGATTGACTGGACCCCTGAGTCAATTGATGAGCGTTTTATCCGGCTGGCATTTTTTACGGCCAGACAGCTTGGCTCGCAAAGCTGCGCCATTGATGGGCTGATGCGCGACCGGCAACCGGTTGTTGGCGAAGTCAGCTATACCTATCGCAGTTGGGGTATCCAGCGCTGCCCGGGGCATTGGGTGTTGCAGGGTGATATCGAGACCGGGCGGCTGGACTGGAAGCCAGGCTCCATGTGGCCGGAAGAGGCACAGGCGGCCGATTTCATTGAGCGGGTGCGGATGCTTCAAGGCGGCTTGGGGGGAGATTGACATGCGCATTGCGTTTTTAACAACCGAATATCCCACAGAGTGCTTCTTTTCCGGTGGGCTTGCATCCTATTTGCGACGAATCTGCCAAGCCCTCCTGGAATGCGGTCATGAGGTGGAGGTCTTTTGCGCAACGGATGGCGATGGCCGTGTCGATGATGCGGGCGTTATGGTGCATCGGATAAAACCCGCCTCCGCTCTTCCCGGGCTGATCGCCCGAGCACCCTATCTGTGGCGTTATCGGGTGCTGCTCGATACGCTCTCAACCTCCCTGAGTCTTTCCAATGCCTTGTGGCGACGTCACCGGGTTGCGCCTTTTGATGCGGTGCAGGCTGCGAGTTATCGCGCCTGCGGCCTCATGGTGGCGCTGCGCGGACGCCTTCCTGTTGTCACCAGGGTTTCGAGTGATGAAGCCCTGTGGCGCGAGGGCGCCGGAAAGCCCAGGCATCTTGCCCAAAAACACCTGGAGACACTGGAGCGGTTGCAGTTAAGGAAAAGCGCTGCGGTCTACGCGCCGAGTCGTTTTCTGGCCGATTGGATCGAGAAGCGCCAGTCTGTTGCAGTCGATGTGATCGAACCGCCGTTTCAGCTGCATCAAGCGCCTGTTGCTTCAGGCGATGGTTCAAGGCGCCTGGAGCTTCCCGAGCGCTATGGACTCTTTTATGGCGCCATGGGACGACTCAAGGGCAGTGATCGGATTGCCGCCGTGCTGCCGGCCTTTTTAACGGCGCATCCCGATGCGGGATTTGTCTTTGCGGGAACCGTGAAAGAGATCGATGGGCGGCCTTTTACCGCGCTTTTACGCGACACCATTCGCGGTTTTGAGGATCGGGTTGTGGTGCTCCCGGCGCTGCGCCATGATGCGCTCTTTCCAATCGTCGCGCGGGCTGATTTCGTCGTGCTGCCCTCCAGAGTCGATAATCTTCCCAATACCTGTCTCGAATCCATGGCGCTTGGGAAAATCGTCATCGCCTCGCGAAATGCCAGTTTCGAGCAATTGATTGAGGATGGCGTCAACGGCTTTTTGGTGTCGCAAGATAGTGATGCGGAATTGCTTGAGCGGATGGCGCTGGCGATGCGCCTTGAACCCGCTCAAAGCGCCCTGATCGAAGCCAATGCCAAGGCCACCATGCAACGCTTTGCTCCCGATCGAGCGGCAGGAGCGCTGATTCACTATTTCAAGAGGCAGGGGGGCTGTGCGTGTGCGACCCCCAGATAAGCGCCGTGCTCTGCACCCGCGACCGCGCGGCGCAACTGCCGGCGACCCTGGAGGCCTGGCGTGAGCAGCGCTGCGCGCACGACTGGGAGCTGATCCTGGTGGACAATGGCTCGCGCGATGCCACGCCGCGCCTTCTCGCCGACTTTGCCGCCGCGGCGCCCATGCGGGTGCGTCTGGTGCGCGAGTCGCGCCCTGGGCTGGCGGCGGCGCGCAATGCCGGGCTGCGCGCGGCGCGCGGTGATCTCATCGCCTACACCGACGACGACTGTTATCCAGCGCCCGACTGGCTGGCGCGCGTCGCGGACGTGCTGGGCGATCCGGCCACGGCCTACTGCGGCGGTCGGGTGCTGCTCTTCGATCCCCGGGATCTGCCGCTCACCATTCAGGAGCGCGCCGCACCGCTTATCATCGAGCCAGACACCTTTGTTCCATCCGGACTCATCCACGGCGCCAACATGGCCTTTCGGCGCGCGGTGCTGCTCAAGGCGCAAGGCTTCGATGAGCGTCTGGGCGCAGGTGCGCCCTTTCGCTCGGGCGAGGATACCGATCTGCTGCGCCGGCTCTCCTGGAGCGGGCTGCGCGGGCGTTACGATCCGCGTCTCCTCGTGCATCATCATCATGGCCGCCGGCATCCCGAACAGGCGCGCCGGCTTGGCCAGTGCTACGACGCCGGAGTGGCGGCGGTCATGGCCAAGTGGCTGCTCCATGCACCGACGCGCGGGCGGCTGTTCCGCCATCTCTACTGGCACGCGCGCACCCAGAACGCCGGGGCGCTCTGGCGTCAGGCAGGCTGGATGCTGCGCTTCGCCTGGCGCTGTCGCTTCTCGGGGCGGCGCGCCTGGGCGCATCCCCATGCCGCCTTGCTCGATTGAGGCCTAGCGCGCCGGCCAGCGCAGATGCAGCACCCAACTGATGCGCTCGCCGGGTGCGATGCGACAGGGCGCGAGCGCCTGCGCCGAGGCGTGGGGCAGGGCGCTCGGGAAGGCGAGTGCCTCGCTGGGTGCGAAACGTCCGCGTCTTCTCAGCGAGGCGCTCAGCCAGACCCAGCGCGCCTCGCACGGCGGTTCGATGAAGGCATGGCCCGCCGGGTTGAGATAGATCAGCGGCTCGCGGCCCCCATTGATCAGAGACAGCCGCAGCGCAAGCACGGGCGCCCGATGCGCCACACGCCATTTAAGCCGCGCCTCGACCTCGGGCAGGCGCGCACGAGCGAGCACCTCACGCCGCCCCCAGGCGCCGCCGAGCAGGCGCCAATCGAGCGCGCCAAGCAGGCGTGCGCCGGGATCTCGGGCCGGCTGCCGGGTCAGGGCGCGCGCATCCGCCAGTCCGCCCAGACGCACGCCGCCGGCATCCTCCGTCAGCGTCCAATGCGCGCCGCCATCCAGTCCGTAGACCCTATCTCCAAGGCGCAGCAGCGGCGTCCAGCCGGCCAGCGCCGGATGGCGCAGCAGATCCTCAAGCGGCAGGCGAATGGCCGGCGGACAGAGCAGACGCTCGCCAAGACAGGCATGAAAGGGCCGCCCGCCGGCATAGCGCAGTTCCACGCTCCTGTGCGCCAAGCCCTGCGGCGCCTGTCCCCGGGTAACGAACCACAGACGCAACCCGCTGTGGCTGTCGAGACGCCGCACCCCTGCCTCGGGATCCGCGCACGGCGCCTCGCCCTCAAAGGCGCGCGCCGCCGCCCCAAGGCCTGCGCAGCGCGACGTATCGCGCGCGGCCTGTGCCGACCAGGCGAGCAGGGCCGCGCTCCAGGCGTTGTAGACCAGGAGGTGCATGTAGGCATCCCAGCCCTGTTGTGGCGCCAGCGCGCCGGCGGGGTTCAGCCACAGCAGTCCATCGGGTCGCTGCTGCCTGAGCAGTCGCGCGGCCAGGGCATCGCGCATGGGGACGGCCTCGGCCACCCCAGCCGCCGTGATGAGATGCAGGGCACTCAACAGACAGACATCGCCAAAGAGTGCATGGGTGCTGCGCCCCAGCCCACCCGCGAGGCCATGCTCGCCATCCCAGTGCAGGCGCACCCAGCGCAGCAGCGCCATTAGGGGCGCATTGAGCCTGTCCGAGCCGGTCTGCCAAAGCGCCAGCGTGGTCAGAAACAGCGCCTTGTGGTGGTAGGTCGTGGGCGTGGCGATGGGGGTGCGGGGGGCGGGGCGGGCTGGATAGTCGATGAAGCCACCGAGGGGCGTGCTCCAGCGCCCGAGCAAGGTACAAAAGTGCTCGAGCGTGCGTGCTTGGTCGCTGGGGGCGCGCGCCTCCAGGAGCCGACAGAGCGCGGCCAGCAGCATCCAGTTATTGGACGGATAACGGCGGGCCAGTCGGCTGCGCCGCCAGGCGCGCCGCGCGCATGCCGCATCGAGCCAGGCATATCCGGCACGCTCGGCCTCGGTGCGTGCCAGCAGCAGCATGAGCCGGTTGAAGGGCGCGTGGCCGCAGGCGCGCGGCGGGCAGGCGCACCAGGCCGTGATGAGCTGGCGCGCGCGCGCCGGCTCGCCCGCGAGCAGCCAGGCCAGCGCGGCGCTGGTCTGGGCGTAATGGTCACTCGGCGCGCGCTGGCCCGAGAGCGGATCGCGCAGCCAGCCATCCGCGTCCATGGCCGCCGCAAGCCCCTGAAGCAGGGCATCGAGCAGCGGCTTGAACGCCGGATCAGGCGCCCGATGCACGTGCGGAAGGCTCCGGCTTGATCAGATGAATCAGCAGCCAGCCACGCAAATATTTGAGGAAGTCGAAACGGCTGATGAGCTTTTCATAGGCCGTTCCGAGCAGAAACAGATAGGGGTTGAACATGAGACTTGAGGGATATTGGCCAAGCCACTCGAACGAGGCGATGGACAAGCCATGTCGCGCGGCGAGACCTCGAATCGCCCGGTGGCTGTTGGCCCGATAGTAGGCTGGAAAGACATCCTCCATCTTGCGGCCTTCGATTTTGTGTACGATCCCTTTATGGAATCGGTTGGGAATGATCGTCGAGGCAATGGCGACATAGTCATACCGATTGGGCGCCAGCGTGATAAAGCTCCCGCCCGGCTTGAGAATTCGACTGATTTCGCGAAAGACCGCATCGGGTTCGCGCACATGTTCGAGCACGGCGCGCGAGATGACCAGATCCACCGTGCCGGAGGGAAGATCAATGGCTGAGATATTGCCTTGGATGTAGTGAATGCTGGGCGCAATCTCGGCGGGAGGCTCCAGATCGACGCCAATGAGGCGCCGCGCCTTGCCCTGGAATTTGCTCAGGACGGGCGCGCTGCGGCCGCAGCCGGCATCGAGCAGGGTGGAGGAGTCGCCGAGCTGTGAGGCAATCTTATCTTCGTATTTTCGATAGGGGTGATCGGCGGGGCTGAAGTATTTGTCTTTCAATGCCTGGCTTGTCAGCATGGGAAAGGCCTCTCGGATGGGCGAGGATTCAGCAGCGTTGCTCGATGACATAGTGCGGACGGCGTTTCACCTCGCTATAAACCTTGCCGAGATACTCGCCGAGGATGCCGATGCAGAGAAGCTGCACCCCGCCGAGAAAGTAGAAGGGCACCACGGTCGAGGCCCAGCCGGGCACCGCTTGCTCGGTGAAGAGCCGCACCCAGAGCGCCCAGAGCCCGAGCGTCATGCTGAAGGCGAAGGTGAGCAGCCCGATGAGGGTGATGAGCCGCAGCGGCGCGACCGAGAAGGAGGTCACCCCATCGAGCGCCAGGGCGGCCATGCGATGCAGGGGGTATTTCGAGACGCCCGCGAAGCGCGGGGCGCGCGCATAGCCCACCTCGGTGGCGCAAAAGCCGAGCAGGGGCACCACGCCGCGCAAAAAGAGGTTCACCTCCTCGAAGTGCGCCAGCGCATCGAGTGCGCGCCGCCCGAGCAGCCGGTAATCGGCGTGATTGAAGACGATGGTCACCCCGAGCAGATGCAGCAGGCGGTAGTAGCCCTCGGCGCTCAGTCGCTTGAAGGCGCTGTCGCTGTCGCGTCGCTCGCGCACCCCGTAGACCACCTCGTAGCCCTCGTGGTGGCGCTCGACCATGGTCTCGATGACCCCGATGTCATCCTGCAGGTCGGCGTCGATGCTGACCAGCGCATCGCCCGGCGCCTCGCGCAGACCGGCGAGCAGGGCGTTCTGGTGGCCCCGGTTGCGCGAGAGTTTCAGCCCCCGCACCTGGGCGCCATGGGTCGCGCTGAGCGCCTCGATATGGCGCCAGCTTGCATCCGTGCTGCCGTCGTCGATGAAGAGAATGAAGCTCTCGGCGTCGATGAGGTCGCGCGCGCGCAGCCGCGCCAGCACCTCCAGCAGACGCCGGGCGGTTTCGTCGATCACGGCCTCCTCGTTGTAGCAGGGCACCAGGATACCGAGTTGCATGACAGGCACTCCTCTCAGCGAAGCCGGGCCGGGGCGCGGGCGCTCGGCTCGCGAAACGACCAGCGGTGATTGAGGCTGAAGTTCCACAGCAGCACCAGGGCGGTGGCGAGCACCTGGGCGATGAGATAGTGCGCGCCCACCTCGATGAGCGCGGCGAGCAGCAGCGCGTTGAGCGCGAGGCCACTCGCGGCCACCAGGGCGAAGCGGGGCAGGGCCTCGCCATGGGCGCGGCGCGAGCGGAAGGTGAAGCGCCGGTTAAGCGCGTAGTTCAGCAGCGCGCTTAAGGAAAAGCCCAGGCTGGAGGCGGCGAGCGCGGACCAGCCGGCGAGCTGCACCAGGGCGATGAGCAGCACATAGTGAAGTGCAGTGGCCAGGGCGCCGACCAGCCCGAAGCGCAGCAGTTGCTCGGCAACCCTCATGGCGGCGACTCCCGCGTCGCTTTTGCCGCCATGTCCTGGGCGATCAAGACGGCGGCGAGCGCCAGTATGAGCCCGAGCACCGGCAGGTGGTATTTGCCATTGCTCTCGAAGATGGAATGCAGGCCGTAGAGCGCGAAGAGACCAAGGAGCAGCGTCGGCGAGGGCCAGAGCGCCGGCGGCGCGCGCCAGCGTTTCAGTGCGGCAGCGAGGATCAGCAGCCACAGCAGCAGCCAGGCCAGATTAGCCAGCCCCTTCCAGGCGCGATAGACCGGCTCCGGAACCTCCAGTCCGCCGCGGCGCAGACTGGCATAGACGCCCGTGCCGTCGTCGCCCAGAAAGCGCATCTGTTTCTCCAGCGCCAGGGCGAGAAAGTCGCCAGGGTGTTCGCTTATCCAAGCGAGCGCCAGCTCGGCGCCGCGCCGGTTGGCCTCCAGCTCGTCGAGCCCCGAGAGATCGACCTCGCCGCGACGCATGAAGCCGCCTGTGGCGAGCGGATTGTTGGCGCGATAGAGATTATCGCCGCCATTCGTCGAGATGAGCACAAAGGCATCGAGCACCAGCCAGTTGCGCAGCGTCCAGGGGCCGACCACCAGCGCCATGCCCAGCAGCAGCAGGGCCAGGCGCGCGCCGAGCTGGCGCGCGGGCCGCGCCTCGATGAGATCGCCGAGCAGCAGCGCGAGCGGCAGCACCAGCAGCGAGGGCTGCATGAGCGCCGCGAGTCCGAGCAGCAGACCGGCGAGCCAGGCGCGCGCAAGCCGCGCCGGTTGCTCCAGCCACAGCAGACACAGCAGGCTGACCAGCAGGATGAGTGGATATTCCTTTTCGGGCAGACCGCTCAGGGCGATGTGGGTGGGCCAGAGCGCGATGAGCGCAGGCGCGAGACGCGCGGCGAGCGCTCCGGCCAGATGCCCGGCCAGGCGCGAGAGGGTGAGCGCGGTGGCGACGAAGAGCGCCAGATTGAGCCCGATGAGCATCTCGCGCCCGGTGCCGAAGAGCGCCACCAGGGGCGTCAGCAAGAGCGGGTAGCCGGGCGGCCAGTAGGCGCGCCAACCGCTGCCGCCATAGTCCTCGCCGTTTGCCAGACGCTGCGCAAGCCCCAGATAGATGGCCCCATCGGAGGCCGGCGCGGCGGGATAGAGCGTCACCCAGCCAAGTCGCAGGAGCAGGCCCAGGATCAGACAGAGCGCCATCCAGGAGCCCAGCGGCAGGCGCTCGATGGCGGCGATGCCGCGCGCCAGGCGCGGACTTGGCCCGGCCCCGAGACGCGCCCGCGCCCAGCCGCCCGCGCCCAGCACCAGGGCGCCCGTTGCCAGGGCCAGGGCCGTGACGAGCCAGGGTGAGCTGTGCGCCGGGAGCAGCGAGCGCCAGCCGAGCAGCGCCACCGCCACCACCACCTCCAGGGCCATGACAATGAGCACCAGCAGCAGCAGGCGTTGGGCCAGTTCGCGCACTCGATCGGGCAGTGGCATGGTCTGTCGAGCCTCAGAGACGTTGCAGATCAAGCGGATTGAACCAGGACGGCGGAGCTTCGCTCCCGCGCACCCTCAGCCAGGCCTTGTAGGCCAGATGGCGCGCGAGCAGGGCGCTCGGCATCCGCAGCCAGTGGGCGCGCGCATAGACCAGCCAGCGCGCGAGCCGCTCATCGGCGCGCGGGCGCTCGAGATGGCCGGGCAGCAGGGCGCGCGCGAAGAGCCGCTCCATGAGCGGCGCGGCAAGGGGCGTCTCGATCCCATTCCAGACCGCCTCGGGGATGGCCGCGTCGAATAGTTGCTGATGCAGGCGCAGTCCGTAATAGAGCGGCCCCTCCAGTCCAAGCGCGCGGGCGCGCCGCGCCAGGCTTGGCCAGAAGGCCGGCTCGCGCGGCGCGAAATGGCCGATCAGATCGTTTGCATCGAGCAGGTCGCGCAGCCGCAGCCCCTCGCGCGGATCGCCGTCGAGAAAACAATGGGCGAGCGCGTGCAGCACCATGTCGGGCGGCGCCAGGATGCACACCCCGCCGAGGTCGCGCGCCTCTTCGAAGAGACTCTCGGGGCGCGAGCCCAGGCGGCTGGTCGGCGGCAGGATGGCGTGGTGCAGATCGACCTCGCAGGGGCGCTCGCGGTGGCGCAGCGGCGGCAGTTCGTGCATCCAGTGGCGGTAGTAGTGTTCGTCATAGCGGCTGAGGGGGCGCTGGAGCCAGCCGCGCGCGAGCAGCCGGCGCTCGACCTCGGGAAGGCGCGCGCGCGGGAACAGCAGATCGAGATCGGCCAGCACCCGCCCCGGCGCCGGGGGCAGCTCGGCGACGAGATAGGCCGCGCCCTTGAGTGCGATGAGCGGGATATCAAGCCCCTCCAGCGCCCAGCACACCCGATCCAGTTCCCAGCGCACCAGGGTCTGACGATGGCGCGCCAGATTGCGCGCCGCGCGCAACTGCTCGGCGGCGTGCGGTGGCACGGCATCGAGCAGGCCGCGCGCCGCGAGCGACGCCTCCAGGCGTCCGAGCAGGCGCGTCGCGCGCGCCAGGCGCAGCAGGATGTTCCAGTCGTCCGAGGCAAGCGCGGTCATGCTCGCCGGCTCGCGCAGCGCTGCGAGCAGCAGGCGGTTGGCCGGGTTGCGCGCGGGCTCAGGCATGGGCGGGCGCGCTCGCGGTGAGGCGCTCGATGGCGCGGACCGCCTCAGCGAGGCTCGAATAGCGCAAGCGCTGCGGCGGGCAGCGCGCGATGAGCCGGCCCACGGCGCTGAACGCCGCCTCGCCCAGAATCTCGTAGTTGAAGGCATTGGTGGCCACCTGCATGAAGGCCTGGTTTCCGGACAGGGGCGTCAGTTCAAGCGCCGCTCCGGCCTCCCAGCGCGGAAAGAGCACCCAGCACGGTGTGGCCGCACGCCAGGCCTGATCGACGCTACTGGCGGGCGGGCGCACATGGGCCACGCGCCCCTTGTGGGTGCCAGGCGTCTGTGGCCCCAGCACGGCCTCAGGCGCAAAGGCGCGGATGACCTCGATGGAGTGATTTTTCAGCCCGATGGGGCGGGGCAGCGCGAGCAACTGGCCATCCTCGGGACGCAGCAGTCCGAACTCGTCGGAGAGCAAACGCCAGCCGCGATGCACCAGGGCCGCACACAGGGTTGATTTGCCATGCCCCGGCCAGGCGGGCAGCACCAGCGCCCGATCACCGCGCGCCACCACGGCGGCATGCAGCAGCAAGAGATGATGAGCGCGGGTGGCGATGCACCAGTTCGTCCCCCATTCGAGCGTCGGCAGGGCGCGCGCCACCGGCACGTCGGTAAAGGGCGCGGAGCCATCGGAGCCAAAGCGCACCACGGGACGCAGCCAGCGGCGCAGCGGCGAGGCCCAGTCGAGCTGGATGCGGAAGTCCTCGATGGCGTCTCGGGGATAGATCGGGTAGTGCGCATAAAGCCGCTGGAGCGGCGCGGCGAGGCGGCGCGGCGTGACACGCAGACGCAGATGAAAGGGTCCGCAGCGCATGCGCAGCTCGCCCCGTGCAAGACGCCGCGCAAAGACATCCGCATCCAGTTCGCCAATCCTCACCCCGAGACCCCCGTCATGGCTCGGGCTCCCAGGCTGGGGCGCGTTGGGCCAAACCCAGTTCCTCGAACCGTCGCAAGAGCCCGAGAAGGGCGGCGCGCGCGCGCCGCTGATCATCTTGGTGTGTCTCGATCAGGCGCGCCTGAAGCTCGGCAAGGCACTGAGGCCGCGCATCGAGCAAGCGCAACAAGGCCGCACCCAGCGGATTGAGCAGATGGGTTTCACCCGACTGGATGTGATAGATGCAGCACTCGGCGCCCCAGCACTGCCAGCGCAGCTCGCTGGCCTGGCCCGCTCGCCAGGCGTCGGCAACCTTGATCGTCATTGCCTCGACATTGAACCGCTCTGGCCTGATAGGGGCCGGGCCTGGTGGCGAATGGATTGAATCGAGAATTGCGCAAGGCATCGGGCCGGATTCCATTCGATGAATGGGATTAACCGCGCGTGGCGGGCAGGTTCAGCGACATGAAGGCCATTGAACTCATGACGACGGCATTGGGTGGACACAGATAGCGCCCGGTCGGCTGCTCGATCCACTCCCCGCTCACTTCATCGAAAAAGGTCTCGGTTTCGGCAATGGGATCGACGGCCTGACCGTCGCTGATTTTATCGGACGGGCACTGATTTGAATTGCTCGGCGCCACACAATGCTCGCCCCCATCTAGATCCACATAGGTCTGTCCCACCAGGTAGCCGGTGCAACTGGAGGCGGCCATGACCGCGCCGCTGCGCAAGGTCAGAATGGCCGGAGCGCCAAGCGCCGCGCCCTTGAGCAGGCTGCGTCGTGTCGAGCTTGGGGTTTCGCTGAGGGCCTCTGCTCGGGGCCTGAAGGGGGGGCGATCTTGACCCTGCATCTCGGTGCGCTCCGTTCTGGCTGAATGAGGCGGTTCCGCCATGGACTAGAGCATCGCGGTTAAGCGGTGTTGGGAACAGTCGGGGATTCCCTGCTCTGAGACTAGAGCAATCATGGTACTGGCCCCGTTCCTTCCGCACGGGATCTTGTCTGCATTTCGATTGAGGTGATTCGGATTGAACTCATCGGGAAAAGTCTGAAACGCTTTCAATTTGCTTGACCTGGGTCGAAGGATTGAATCATTAATAAAGCCTTTCCCTAAAATCAGTTTCATGGAATTCAGTCTCCATGAACCAGATCTCCATGACACATCCCCATGACAGAGGGATTTTTTAGCCGAGGGTCGTTTTGATATCCATCACAGATGGATTTTACAGTGAGGGCTAGGGGATGGATTGACGGCGTCCCCCTTGGCCATCACCCAGCCCGGAGCGAAAGAGGAAAACCAAAAAACTGATGTGCGATTGATAGAAAAAACGACAGCCAACAAAAGTGTTGCGAGGAGTCTATTCAGATGCGCGTGCTGCATATTCTCGACCATTCGCTGCCGCTGCATTCCGGCTACAGCTTTCGCACCCTGAGCATTCTGCGCGAGCAGCAGCGTCTGGGCTGGGAGACGCAGAGCCTGACCAGCCCGAGGCAGGGCGCGGTGGTGGCCAAGGAGGAGTGCATCGAGGGGCAGGTCTTTCATCGCACAGCGCCTCTGTCCTGGACGCACGACCTGCCGCTCATCGCCCATCTGGCCGCCATGCGCGCGACCGAGCGCCGTCTCGATGCGCTGGTCCGGCGGCTGAAGCCCGATCTGCTTCATGCCCATTCCCCGGTGCTCAATGCCATCCCGGCGCTGGCTGTGGGGCGACGCCTGGGCGTACCCACGGTGTACGAGATCCGCGCCTTCTGGGAGGACGCGGCGGTCGATCACGGCACCCAGCGCGCCTGGGGCTGGCGCTACCGGGCGAGTCGCGCGCTGGAGAGCTGGGCGGTACAGCGCGCCGATCAGGTGGTCACCATCTGCGAGGGACTGCGCGCCGAGCTGATCGAGCGTGGTCTGGCGCCGGGCAAGGTCGCGGTGGTGCCGAACGCCGTGGACGCCGAGCGCTTTTGCCAGGGCGCGGCGCCGAACGCCGCGCTGCGCGAGCGCCTCGGGCTCGGCGAGGGGCCGGTGCTGGGCTTTATCGGCTCCTTCTACGCCTATGAGGGACTCGATCTGCTTATCGAGGCGCTGCCCCGCATTCGCGCCCGGCTGCCAGAGGCCAGGCTGCTGCTGGTGGGCGGCGGCCCGCAGGAAGGGGCGTTGCGCGCGCAGGCGCGGGCGCTGGGGCTTGAGGAGGCGGTGCGCTGTGTGGGTCGGATCGCCCAGCAGGACATTGGCGCCTACTACGACCTCATCGACCTGCTGGTCTATCCGCGCCGCCCCATGCGTCTGACCGATCTGGTCACGCCGCTCAAGCCGCTGGAGGCCATGGCGCAGGGGCGTTTGTTCATTGCCTCCGATGTGGGCGGGCATCGCGAGCTGATCCGCGCTGGCGACACCGGTTTGCTCTTTTCCGCCGGGGATGTCGGGGCGCTCGCCGAGTGCGCCCTGGAGGCGCTGGCGCTGCCCGATGGCGGCGCGCGGCTGCGCACGAAGGCGCGCGCCTTCATCGAGCGCGAGCGCACCTGGCCGCAGAGTGTCGCGCGCTATGCCGGCGTCTATGCGCGCGCCCTCGGGCGTGCGCCGGGAGACTAGAGATGACGCGCCTGAAGCCACTCCTCCAGCATGAGCAGCGTCCAGATCATGGCGCCGTAATAGGTGGCGTGTTCCGTGCGATGGGCCGTCTCGATGGCGCTGATCCAGCTCGGGCGCAGCCAGCCGCGCCGCCCCAGGGCGGCCAGCCGCTCGGCGACCCGTTCGCGCAGCGCGGCATCCTCGCGCAGCCACAGCCCGAAGGGCAGGCCAAAGCCATGCTTGCGCTTATCGAGGATGGCATCGGGCAGCCAGCCGCGCAGCGACGCGCGAAAGAACCAGCGCAGCTCGCCGTGGCGCACCTTCCAGCCCGGCGGCAATTCGCCCGAGAAGGCCACCAGCGCCTCGTCGAGCAGCGGATAGCGCACCTCGATGCCGGCGGCCTCGGTCATGCGACTGACCTTGCGCAGATCGTTATCGGCCAGGGTGATCTTGAGATCGAGATGCAGCATCTGGTCGATGGTGTTGCGCGCTGCGGTGCGCCCCCAGACCTCGCGCAGCCCGGCGAGCGGCTGCTCGGGGTCGATGGCGGCGAGAAAGTCGGGTTCGAGGATGCTGGCGAGCGGTTCGCGATAGAGCAGATTCCAGGCCTCCAGGCGCTCGGGCAAGGGAATGCGGGCCTGGCGGATATAGCCGCGTGCCTTGCGCCCGAGCCACAGACGCTGCATCCAGGGCTGCTCGGCGAGCGGTTCGATGAGGCGCTCGCGCAGCGCGCGCGGCAGCTGTTGATAGGGCGCGAACAGCCGCTGGGCGCCGTAGCGCGCGTTGCCGCCGAAGAGTTCATCGCCACCGTCGCCGGCGAGCATCACGCCATAGCCGTCCTCGGCGGCGCGCCGCGCGCAGAGATAGGCGGCCACCGCCGATTCGTTGGCGAAGGGCTCGTCGTAGTGCCGGGCAATGAGCGGGATGCAGCCGAGCACCTCGTCCGGGGTGGGCACATGGATGCGCAGATCGAGCCCAAAGTGGCGGGCGGCGAGGCGGGCATAGTCCGATTCGTCGAACTCGGCGGCCTCGAAGCCTATGCAGTAGGCGCGCACCGGGCGCTCGCGAAGCCCTGCGAGCATACCGGACACGGTCGAGCTGTCGGTGCCGCCGGAGAGAAAGGTGGCGACCTCGTCCTCGCCGCTCGCGCGCGCCACGCACTGGCGCAAGAGCCTGCGCAGTCGCTCACCTTGCGCGCGCACATCCCGGCGGGGTGCGTCGCGATAGCGCATGCGCCAGTAAAAGCCGCGTTCGAGCCGACCCTCGCGCCACAGCGCCCATTCGCCCGGGAGCAGCTTCTCGATGCCCTGAAACAGGCTGCCGGGGGCCGGAACCTGGTGAAAAAAAAGGTAGTTGAAGAGGCCCTGCGGATCGAGCGCGGCAGCGAGCGCGGGATGCGCGGCGAGCCGATCAACGCGGCGCGCGAAGGCGATGAAGTGGGGGCGGGCGGCGAAGGCCAGCGCTTCGATGCCCAGGCGGTCGATGGCAAGCAGCACGCTGGCCGCCGGGACATCCACCACGACCAGCGCGAAATTGCCCAGGAGCTGGTTCGGCAGATCGCACCCGAGGCGGCGCCAGAGCGGCGCGACCTGATGCGCCTCGGCGCGCGCTCCGCCCTCGCGCCAGCGCGGGCGTCCGCTCAGCAGCACCAGCACTCCGTCCTCGGCGGCGAGTGTGGCGCGCGGGTCGCCGCGCGCGCCGAGCGCCGCGCCGGGTGCGCTCAGCACACCCTCGCCCGAGGTGATGTCGAGCATACGGCTCAGGGCGTCGAGCGCTGTCGCGCCCGCTTCCTGCCGCGTCTGCACAGAGCCGGCATAGTCGCGCATCGCACTCCCCACAAGATGGCAGTGAATGAATCGGTCGGGCCGCCTTCAGTGTGGTCCATGCAGCCCCCCGACGCAACGCGCCATGGATGGGTTAGCCGTGGGCTTCGCCCACACCCCCCTGTTCAGACGAGGTGAGCCGTGCATTCCATTCGCGTCTTTCGTCATTATCTGCGCCTGCCCCTGCTGTTCCTGGCAGGTCTTGAGTGCCTCATCTTCGCCATGGCCTTTCATGCCGGCCTGCATCTGCGCGACTGGTCGCCTGACATCAAGGCGCAGGCGCCCAATGACGAGGGCTGGCTGCTGGCCCTGCTGGTGGGGCTGATCTATGTGCTTGCCATGGGCGCCATGGGGCTCTACGAGGCGAGTCTGCGCGAGGGCTTGCGCGGCTCGCTCATCCGTCTGGCGCTGGCCCTGGGGTTGGGCTCGCTCATGCTGGCCACGCTCTCGCTTGCGCTGCCGCATCCGGATCTGTGGCGCGGTGTGCTGCTGCTCAGTCTGGCGCTCGCGTTGGGGCTGGTGCTGGCGCTTCGAACCGGCGTCTATTTTCTGCGCCCGGGTCTCTTCCGGCGGCGTGTCCTGGTGCTTGGCGAGCCGCCTGTTGCCCGGCGTCTGCTCGCAGCCAGTCCGCGCGGTCTGCGCATCGTGGGGCTGGTGTCGCTGTCGTGCGATCCGGGGCTTTTTCAGGGGCTGCGCTGCATTCCCTACGATCAGCCGTTGCGGCGGATCGCGGCGCGCACCCGGGCCGACGAGATTCTCATCGCCACTGACGACCGGCGCGGCAAGCTCCCCATGGAGGATTTACTCGATTGCCGTCTGAGCGGCATCGAGGTGCTCGAACCTCAGGCCTTTTTCGAGCGCGAGGCGGGGGTGCTCAAGCTCGATCTCATCAGCCCGAGCTGGCTCACGCTCTCCGATGGCTTTCCGCACGGGACCATGACCGCCCTGCTCAAGCGGCTGTTCGACATGCTGGTGTCGCTCCTGGTGCTGCTGCTGGCCTGGCCGCTGATGCTGCTGACCGCCCTGGCCATTCGCATCGAGGACGGCTGGAGCGCGCCTGTGCTCTATCGCCAGACACGGGTGGGCGAGCATGGCCGGCGCTTCGAGGTGGTGAAGTTTCGCAGTATGCGGGTCGATGCCGAGGCCGATGGGCGGGCGCGCTGGGCAAGTCCCAATGATCAGCGCATCACCCGGGTGGGACGCTTTATCCGCACCACCCGTATCGACGAGCTGCCGCAGCTTCTCAACGTGCTGCGCGGCGAGATGAGTCTGGTGGGGCCGCGCCCGGAACGCCCTGAGTTCGTCTCGGTGCTGGAGGAGAACTATGCCTATTACGGTGCGCGCCACCGTGTGAAACCCGGCCTCACCGGCTGGGCGCAGCTGCGCTATCCCTATGGCGCAAGCGAGGAGGACGCCCTGCGCAAGCTGGAATACGACCTCTACTACGTCAAGAATCACAGCCTCTTTCTCGATCTGCTGATCCTCATCGAGACCGTGGAGGTGGTGCTCTTTGGCAAGGGTGCGCGCTGATGGCGCGGCCTGCGGCCCGGGTCGCGCTCGGGCAATCCCCGATCCGCCCCGGGGCAAGTCCGGAGATGGGCCGCCTGCTTTCCCTTGCGCTTCAATGGGTCGATTCGCCGCATCTACGGGGGCGGCGGGCGTGGCATCCTCAGCTCATGGTTACGTGGGCGAGCCCCTCCTGGGACGGCGTGGCGAGCACATCGGCAAGGGCCTCGGGTCCAATGCCCAGACGTGCGCCGAGGTGCTGCGGATCGGCCCCGCTCGCACGAGCGCCAAGCGCCAGCGGGCTCGCGTCGAGCAGCCGGTCGGCCAGGGCGCAGAGCCCGACCAGCCCCTGGTGCGCGCCGTCATAGTCGGGATTGTGATGGTGCAGCGCCACGGCGCGCAGCGGCTCGGGCATGGCCCAGACCTCGAACAGCCAGAATCCGAGCAGACCATGATCAACGCCCAGGGCAAAGCGCTCGATGGTCGGCAGGTTCAGCTCGGGATTGGCCGCGATGAGACGCGCGAGCAGCGTAAAGGCATCGGGCAGCAGATGGCCAAGCAGCAGATAGCCGATGTTGTGGGTCAGTCCGGCGAGCTGAATGAGCCCCGGACGGGGGCGCTCGGCGGCGGGGATGTGCAGCGCGAGGCGCTGCATGAGCTGGGCGCAGACCAGACCATGATGCCAGACACGCTCGCGCCCGATGGGGCCCCGGTTGGGGGTGGCGAGCGGGCTGAGCGCGGTGAGCGCCAGCGCCTCGGCGAGGGCGTGCTCGTAGCCGAGCACGCGCACGATGGCCTCGCGCACCGAGGCGATGGGTGCGCCGGCGGCGTACTGGGCGCTGTTGGCGCGGCGCAGCAGTTGCGCCGCGAGCAGCGGATCGCGCTCGACGATGTCGGCCAGCTCAACGCCGCCCGCCTCGGGGCTGTCGCGCAGCGCGAGCAGGCGGCGCGTCACCTCGGGCAGGGGCGGCAGCTGGTCGCTGGAGCGGATGCGTTGCTGGATGTCGCCAATGGGCGCGCGCTCGGGGTGCGCGCCCTCCAGGTTCCAGCGCAGCAGCGCGGCGCCCTGGTCCTGGACGAGCGGATCGGGGAGGAGCGGATCTGTGGTCATGCGCGGTCTCCGCGGGTGGGCGCCTCGCCGGGACTGTTGAGCCGGTAGCGTCTGAGCTTGCGGTAGAGGGTGCGCTCGCTGATGGCCAGCGCGCCGGCCACCGCGCGGCGGTTGCCATGATGGGTCTGCATCAGGTCGAGAATCTGGCGCGCCTCGGCGGCCTCCAGCGGCGAGAGACCATCGAGTTCAAGGGGTGTTGCGCGCACGGCGCTTGGTGGCGGCGCCCCTGGGCCGGGTAGGGGCAGGCGGATGGATTCGGGGCCGATGGCGCCGCTGGGGCTCAGGGCGGCGGCCAGATGCACCAGATTGCGCAGCTCGCGCACATTGCCGGGGAAGTCGTGCGCGAGGAGCTTGGCGAGCGCCTGCGCATCGAGTCGCGGGCGTGGGCGCCCCGGCGGGGTGAGTTCGGCGAGCAGATGCTCGACGAGCAGCGGGATGTCCTCGCGCCGCTCGCGCAGCGGTGGCAGTGCGATAGGCAGCACGGCGAGACGGTAGTAGAGATCCTGGCGAAAGTCGCCGCGCTCGACCATGGCGCGCAGATCGCGATGGGTGGCGCTTACCACCCGCACCCGCGCCTGGCGCGCGCGGGTGGCGCCCACCGGGCGGAAGCTGCCGCTTTCGAGCGCGCGCAGCAGCTTGGGCTGCTGGCTGAGCGGCAGCTCGCCAATCTCGTCGAGAAAGAGGGTGCCGCCGTCGGCGAGTTCGAGCAGTCCGGTCTTGTCGCTGTGCGCCCCGGTGAAGGCGCCCTTGAGATGGCCGAAGAGTTCGCTCTCGAAGAGATCCTCGCTGAGCACGGTGCAATCGACGATGACCAGGGGCGCCCTGGCGCGCGCGGAGTGACGATGAATGAAGTCGGCGGCCAGCTCCTTGCCCGAACCGGTCTCGCCGTGCAGCAGCACCGCTGCCTCGGTGGCGGCGGCCTGGGC
>JAFGTZ010000514.1 GCA_016938795.1 Chromatiaceae bacterium
CACCGCGCCAACCGGCAGGCGTTGAGGCCAGGTTCTCAACCTCGGCGCGGGGTTCTCGCGGCTGAAAGCCGCTTCCACAGGCAAAGGGATAAGACATGAACCTGGCTGCGTCAGGATTTGGCGCGGCGCTTGACCTCGCGCTCCTGGCATCGGGGACAGACTCCATAGATGACGAGAGAGTGATCCTCGATCTCGAAATGATGCTCGGCGGCGATACTGGCCTGGCGATCCTCAATGAGCCGATCCGTAAACTCCACCACCTCACCGCATTTGACACAGATCAGATGATCGTGATGATGGCCGCGATTGAGTTCGAAAAGCGCCTGCCCGCCCTCGAAATGCCGCCGGCACACCAGCCCAGCCGCCTCGAACTGGGTCAGCACCCGATAAACGGTGGCAAGACCAATCTCGGCATCCTGGCCGATGAGTTCACGATAAACGTCCTCGGCGCTGAGATGGCGTTTATCGCTGGTTTCGAGAATATGCAAGATCTTGACTCGCGGCGCCGTGACCTTGAGGCCCGCCTCGCGGATCTGTTGACTTTCCAAGGCTCTCATCCTCCTCGCGCGCCCGTTCGATGCGGGACGGATTCTGGTCATGATTGATGTCGAAAGCTGTCCGGACAGGTAGGCTGCTGTATCATGCAGACATCATCCGCACTGTGATTAACCCATCGAGATGCGTACCCCCTCTCCAGCTTCGCTTCCGCTCTACCTGCTTCTCATCGGCGCGCTCGCCGGCTGCGCGCGTGATCGTCACACCGAGGAGACGCCGCGCGCCTCACCCCTGGAACAACTGCCTTTCGTCTACAAGATGACGGTGCAGCAGGGCAATATCGTGACCGAGGAGATGGTTGACGCGCTCAAGCCGGGCATGAGTCGCGCCCAGGTTCGCTATCTGCTCGGCACCCCGCCGCTGGTGGACTTTTTCCACACCAATCGCTGGGACTATACCTACACCATCAAACGCGGCCATCAGCCGATGGACATCCGCTATCTCACGCTGTATTTCGAGGGCGACAGCCTGGCGCGCATCGAGGGCGATCTTCAGCCGAATCCAGAGCGAGCAGCCGAGCAGGCGCCGCGCCAGATCCTGGTCGAGGTTCCCGACCACGAGGAACGCACCGGCCTGCTGCGCAAGACGCTCGAATCCATCGGCTTGCAACCAAGCGACTGAAGGGCCCTCGCCACCGGCTCAGGTCGCGGCACGCTGCTTGCGCGCCGCGCGCGGGTCGGCGATCAGGGCGCGATAGATCTCCACCCGATCACCATTTTCAAGTTCCTGATCGAGCTTGGCGAGCTTGCCAAAGATGCCCACCTTGTTCACCCCAAGATCAATCTCGGGAAAGCGCCCGAGAACACCCGACTGTTCGATAGCGGCACGCACCTGGGTACCCGCCGCCACCTCCAGGGGTTTGAGAAACTGCCCCTGCTCGCCGACATAGGCCACCGAAACCTGTAAATAGTCAGCCACGATAGACCTCATCGGCGCGCTTGCAAAAGGCGTCCACCAAGGTATTGGCAATCTGGTTGAAGACGCTCCCAAAGGCCTTGTCGATCAGCCGCCCCGAAAATTCGAACTCCAGTTCGAGCTCGACCTTGGAGGCATCGGCGCGCAGCGGCACAAAGTTCCAACCGCCGGTGAGCTTGCGAAACGGCCCGTCGAGCAGATCGATGCTCATGTGCCGATCACGCTCGTAGCGATTGCAGGTGCTGAAGGTCTGATGAATGCCCAGACGGGCCACCTCGATGCGTCCACAGATCTGTTCGTCGGTTTCCTTGATGACCTCGGCATGCTGGCACCAGGGGAGGAACTGCGGATAGGAGGCAACATCATAAACCAGCACAAACATCTGCGATGCCGAGTAAGGAACCAGTGCGGATTTTTTAACAATAGCCACGATTAACCCAAACCAAAGAATTTCAAAACGCCCAGCGCATTGAGGAACACCAGAGTCACAGCCAGGGGCGCGAGATAACGGATCAGCAATCGCCAGAACCGATAGGCCAGGCCCTCGCCAAGATCAAGCTCATCGACCGAGGAAGCGCGCGCCAACAGCCAGCCGGCGAATACGGCAATGAGAATACCGCCCAGCGGCAGCAGCACATTGGCCGTGAGAAAATCGAAAAGATCCAGAAAGCCCTTGCCAAACAGGGTGACGTCCGACCAAAGATTGAGCGAGAGTAAACAGACAATGCCCAGCAGCCAGACCGTGACTCCTCCGAGCACGGCCGCGCGCACTCGACTGAAGCCGAGATTTTCGACCAGCCAAGCGGTGAGCGGTTCGAGCAGCGAGATGGCCGAGGTCCAGGCGGCAAACACCAGCAGCACGAAAAAGAGCGTGCCAAAGAGCGCCCCGGCGGGCATGTCGCCAAAGGCGATGGGCAGCGTCTGGAAGATAAGCCCGGGCCCGCTGTCGGGCGCAAGTCCGTTGGCAAAGACGATGGGGAAGATCGCCAGCCCGGCGAGTAATGCCACCAGGGTGTCCATGCCCGCGACGATCAGTGTGTTCTGGGCGATGGAGGCGTCGCGCTTGAGATAGGAGCCATAGATCATGATGGCCCCCATGCCGAGACTGAGGCTGAAGAAGGCTTGCCCCATGGCGCTCAAAATAGCCTCGCCCGCGTGCCCCTTGAGCTCGGCGAAGTCGGGCGCGAACAGATAGGCGAAGGCCGCGTTGAAATTGCCCGTGCTCGCGGCATAGAGCACCATGATCAGCAAAAGTACGAAGAGCGCTGGCATGAGGTAGCGCACCGCCTTCTCCAGCCCGCTTGCCACGCCGCGCGCCACCACGCCCACCACCAGCACCATGAAGATGGTGTGCCAGGCCAGCAGGCGCTCGGCATCGCCGACCAGTGCGCCAAAGAGCCCCTCGGCGCCGCTCGCGTCGATGCCGCTGAAGGCGCCGGCGGCGGCGCGAAACACATAGGCCAGGGTCCAGCCGGCGATGACGCTATAAAAGGAGAGAATGAGAAAGCCGGAGAGGATGCCCATCCAACCGAGCAACTGCCAGCGCCCCGAGAGCCCTTCCTGTTCGGCCAGGGTGCGCATGGTATTGATGGGGCTCTGGCGACCGCGCCGGCCAAGCATGATCTCGGCCATCATGATAGGCACGCCGATCAGCGCCACGCAGAGGATATAGATGAGCACGAAGGCCCCGCCGCCATACTCGCCCGCTGTGTAGGGAAAGCGCCAGATATTGCCCAGTCCCACAGCCGAACCGCTCGCGGCCAGAATGAAGGCCAAACGGGTGGACCACATGCCATGGATCGAGTTCGCTGCTGGTGTCATGCGTTGTTCTCCCGCACCTGTTCACGCACCACATCGGCGAGCTGCTCGGCGAGTCGGCGCACCTGCTCCGGATCGCTCCCCTCGACCATGACGCGCGCGAGCGGCTCGGTGCCCGAGAGACGCAAGAGCACGCGCCCGCGCCCGTTCAGCTCACGCTCGGCCTCGGCCAGGGCCGCGCGCACCGCCTGGAGTTCAAGCAGATCGGCGCGGCGCTGGTCGAGACGGACATTGAGAAGCACCTGCGGATAGCGCTCCACCTCGCGCGCCAGCTCAGCGAGCGGACGCTCGAAACGCCTGATCGCGGCCAGTACCTGAAGGGCCGACACGATGCCATCGCCCGTGGTGGTGCGATCACGGCAGATGATGTGGCCCGAGGGTTCGCCGCCGAGGATACCGTCATCGCGCTTGAGACGCTCCATGATGAAGCGGTCGCCCACCTTGGTGCGTGCAAAGCCCACGCCCAGGCGTTCGAGGGCATGCTCAAGCCCCAGGTTGCTCATCTGGGTGCCCACCACCTCGCCGCGCAGCGCGCCGGCCTCGAGCCGCGAGCGGGCGATGATGTAGAGCAGCTGATCGCCATCGACCAACTCGCCGCGCGCATCCACCATGAGCACCCGATCGCCGTCACCATCGAAGGCGATGCCGAGATCGGCGCGCTCACGCACCACCGCCTCGCACAGCGCCTGGGGGCTAGTCGAGCCGACCTCGCGATTGATGTTGAAGCCATCGGGCTCAGCGCCGAGGCGCACCACCGTGGCGCCAAGCTCCTCGAACACATGCGGCGCAATGTGATAGGTCGCGCCGTGGGCGCAATCGACGACGAGACGCAGATCGCGAAAATTCATCGCCGAGGGGATGCTGCCCTTGCAGAATTCGATATAGCGACCGCTGGCGTCGTTGATGCGCTGCACCTTGCCCAGATCGCGCGAGGTGACGATCCGCAGTGGACGCTCCAGCTCGCTCTCGATGGCGGCCTCGATGGCGTCGGGGAGCTTGTCGCCCTCGCCCGAGAAGAACTTGATGCCATTGTCCTCATAGGGGTTGTGCGAGGCGGTGATGACGATGCCCGCCGCCGCGCGGAAGGTGCGGGTGAGATAGGCCACTCCGGGCGTGCTCATGGGGCCGAGCAGACGAATGCCCACGCCGGCGGCCACCAGCCCAGCCTCCAGGGCTGACTCGAACATATATCCCGAGATGCGCGTGTCCTTGCCGATGAGCACCTCAGCGCCTCGACTGCCCTGCCCGAACACGCGCCCCGCCGCCCAGCCCAGCTTGAGCACGAAATCCGGGGTGATATGCCCCTCGCCAACGCGCCCCCGGATGCCATCGGTCCCGAAGTAGGCGCCCATTCAGTGCTCCCCCGCCGGTCCGCCGAGCGGATTCTCGCCACGCGTCTCGCGCTGTGCGGCGGAGCGGCGCGTCCCCTCGTCATCATCCCAGTCACGCGGCGGGCGCGGCGGGCGGCCATCCATGATGTCGTCAATCTGCTGGGCGTCGATGGTTTCGTACTTGATGAGCGCCTCGGCCATGGCGTGCAGCTTGTCGAGATGTTCTTCGAGCAGGCCGCGCGCACGCTTGTAGTTGCGCTCAATGATGTCGCGAATCTCCTCGTCGATCAGATGCGAGGTTTCGTCCGAAACGCTCTTGTGCTGGGTGACCGAGTGGCCGAGAAAAACCTCCTGCTCCTCCTCGCTGTAGGTGAGCGGACCGAGCTTGTCGGACAGGCCCCACTTGGTGACCATGTTGCGCGCAATCTCGGTGGCGCGATGGATGTCGTTCTGCGCACCCGTGGTCACACTGTCGGCGCCGAAGATGATCTCCTCGGCGCAACGTCCGCCAAAGAGGCTGGAAATACTGCTCTCCAGGCGCTGCTTGCTGTAGCTGAAGCGGTCGTCCTCGGGCAAAAAGAGCGTCACGCCGAGCGCCCGCCCGCGCGGAATGATGCTGACCTTGTGCACGGGGTCATGATCCGGCACCAGACGCCCGACGATGGCATGGCCCGACTCGTGATAGGCGGTGAGACGCTTCTCGTCGTCGGTCATGACCATGGAACGGCGCTCGGCGCCCATGAGGATCTTGTCCTTGGCCTTTTCCATGTCGTCCATGTCAACCAGCTTCTTGTTCTGGCGCGCAGCAAAGAGCGCCGCCTCGTTGATCAGGTTGGCCAGATCAGCACCCGAGAAGCCCGGCGTGCCGCGCGCCAGGATCGACGCCTTGACATCCTCGGCTGCCGGGATCTTGCGCATGTGTACCTTCAGAATCTGCTCGCGCCCGCGCACATCGGGCAGCGGCACCACCACCTGACGGTCGAAGCGGCCCGGACGCAGCAGCGCCGGATCGAGCACGTCGGGACGATTGGTCGCGGCGATGACGATGACGCCCTCGTTACCCTCGAAGCCGTCCATCTCGACCAGGAGCTGGTTCAGGGTCTGCTCGCGCTCGTCGTGACCACCGCCCAAGCCGGCGCCGCGATGGCGGCCCACGGCGTCAATCTCGTCGATGAAGATGATGCAGGGCGCATGCTTCTTGGCCTGCTCGAACATGTCGCGCACGCGCGAGGCGCCGACGCCGACAAACATCTCGACAAAGTCCGAGCCGGAGATGGTGAAAAAGGGCACCTTGGCCTCGCCCGCAATGGCGCGCGCGAGCAGCGTCTTGCCGGTGCCGGGCGGACCCACCATGAGCACGCCCTTGGGAATCTTGCCGCCGAGCTTCTGGAACTTGCCGGGATCGCGCAGAAAATCGACCATCTCGACCACCTCTTCCTTGGCCTCCTCGGCGCCGGCCACGTCCTGGAAGGTGACCTTGACCTGATCCTCGGAGAGCATGCGCGCACGGCTCTTGCCGAACGACATGGCACCGCGCCCACCGGCCCCGCCACCCTGCATCTGGCGCAGGAAAAAGATCCAGAGCGCCACCAGAATGAGCAGCGGGAACCAGTTGATGAGGATCTGCATGAGCACCGACTGCTGCTCGGGTGGCGCGGCCTTGATGACCACGTCGTTGTTGAGCAGATCGCCCACCAGACCATCGTCGCCGGGGCTGAAGGTGGTAAAACGCTGACCGGTATCGGTCAGACCCTCGATGGTGCGCCCCTGGATGGTCACCTCGCGCACCTCGCCACGATTGACCTGATCGATGAACTCCGAATAGGTCAGGCTGCGCGGTGTCGATTGGGTGGTGGTGAAGTTATTGAACACGGACATCAGCACAACGGCGATGACCACCCAGAGCAGTATATTTTTCGCCATGTCACTCACGGCAGGAACCCTTGCTGATTGCTGACTGGCGCCGCCGCGCCGGACTCAAGCGATGGAAACTAGCATCGACGGGCTAAGGATGAAAGCCTTTGGCGACCAGATACAGCTCACGACTCTCGCGGCGCGAGGACTGGGGCTTGCGACTGGCGACCTGATCGAAGGACTGACGCAAGGTTCGCAGATACTCATCGAACCCCGTGCCTTGGAAGATTTTAACCACCAATCCTCCACCGGGACGCAAGCGCTCGCGCGCCAGCTCCAGAGCCAACTCCACAAGATAGATGGCGCGCGCCTGATCGACCACAGAGGTTCCCGATATATTGGGGGCCATATCGGACAACACCAGATCGAGCGGCTCGGCGCCGAGCGCCTGCTCCAGTACTGCCAGCGTCTCGGTCTCGCGGAAATCGCCCTGCAGAAAGGTCACGCCCGCCAAGGGATCCATCTCAAGGAGATCGAGCGCCACCACCAGTCCCTTGGGGCCGACCAAGCGGGCGGCCACCTGCGACCAGCTGCCCGGCGCCGCGCCCAGATCGACCAGCCGCATCCCGGGCGCGATGAGCCGATCTTTTTCCTGGAGTTCGAGCAATTTATAGGCTGCTCGCGAACGATAGCCATCCTGTTGCGCACGTTTTACATAGGGGTCGCTGACGTGACGATCGAGCCAGCGGCGGCTGGATTTGGTTTTGGCCATGAAAAGAGTCTGTCGTGGAAGCAGTGAAAAAACGCCCAGCGACCTCAGAGATCGTGAACCCAGCCGAAGCGCAACAACTCAAGCAGAAACCCGGCCAGAGCTCCGCCAAACATGGCGCCGACGATGGCGGCCAGCAGATCGCGGTGCAGCACCTCGCTGGTCTGAAGCCAGAGACCATCCTCAAGCCCCGCCAGAGGCGCACTGATGAGCCAGAGACTGCCAGCCGCCACCCCAGCAAGCAACGCCATGGCCAATCCCTCGATGAGATAGCAGGGGCGCGCCTCCAGACAGAGACGACGCGAGAGCAGGATCCAGTAGCGCACACTCAGCACATAGATTAGGGCACCCACAGCCACCAGCAGCGCCAACAACCAAATGGGGGAAAGGGCCCAGCCGCCCAGCGTCAAGGCCAGCGCCAGCGGCACGCTGACGCCGCCGCCGGCCATCAGCCCCGCGAGGGCCTTACCCGAAACATGGCGCGAGCAGCGCCGGGGAAAGGGCACGATAAAGCCGATCAGGGCGGCCAGCAAGGCGGCAATCAGCGCGGCATCAAGCAGCGTTAACGCCTGGGCCAAGAGGATCAACAGGGCCAAGCCAATGGTCACGCCCATGAGGGTCGCGATCAGGGCCAGCTCGCGCGCCCCGTAGAGCACGGCGCCGACCGCGCTCGCCAGGGTTGCGGCCAGGGGCAGACTCGCCACGCCCCAGCCAAGCGCGCTCAGCAGGGCCTCGAGCCCGATGAAAAGCGGCGCGTAGATCAGCCCGATCAGGCTCCAGATAATGGCGCGCACGAAGGCCAGGCGCCAGCGCGGACCGGCATCGGTTGGCCGCGCGCTCTTGATTCTGGAAAACTTGGATGTGGGGGCCATGGGCAAGGGTTCGCGGAAGAAAGGCAGGTATTGCCGCCTAGCCTAACCCAATCCGCACGCGATGTGAGCGAGGCATGGAGAGGCGAGGATCTCGGATGTGGCGCGATCCGTCAAAATGACAAACGGGGCCGAGGCCCCGTTTTCATAACCCTTAGGGGAGCCTTCGATCAGGTGATCAGCTCGCCTTGAGGGTCCAGGACGCGCACCAGCCGTTGAGGTTGATCAGCTTGCCGGGGAAGAGGCTGCAACCGCGCCACTCGCCCTCGCCAAGATCGGCCAGCATGAACTGGCAGTTCTCGCAGTGCTGCTGCTCGGGCGGCAGACCCGGACGCGCGGCGCTCATGCGCTCGGACTGGGCGGCGTCGCGCTTGTACTTGAGGGCAATCGCGGTGGGATCGTCCTCGGTCACGGCGTTGGCGGGAACCTCGGCGCGCGCGGTGCCGAAACCGACCAGATTGATGACCGGGATCGCGGCAGCGGTACCCAGCATCACCTTGACGGCGTCACGACGGCTCTTGCAAATCGGCTGATCGGACATGTGGTCAACTCCTTAATAAGGCACAGTATGGTGATTTCGGCGCTTCCGGAGCCGCCCCGTCACGAGACTTTAACCGGAAGGCACCTGGCATTGTGCAACATGGCGTCCGAAAAGGCGAGCACCGGAGAAGGCAAAACCTTGTTTCAAGCCCACAAGAGGGTACACAGTCCCGAACGCCATTCTTGAGTTTCCTTGCTCTCAACAAGGACACTGCATTCAGATGCCGTCAGTGGAAATAGGTTCCCGCCCCCAGATAGCGACTTTGCCAATAAGGCGTGTCGAGACGCGCGAGACGCACCTCCCCGCTGCCGCTAGAGGCATGGACGAACCGCTCCCCATCGACCATGAGACCCACATGATGCACGCCAGGCCCAATGCGAAAGAACACCAGATCACCCGCGCGCGGATGGCGCGCCGAGACGCGCCGCGCCTGCTTGAATTGCGCCACCGAAACACGCGGAATACTGACCCCGGCGACGCCATGGACGTGATGAGTCAGGCCGCTGCAATCAAAGCCGGTTGCCGGATCGGCTCCTCCATAGCGATAGGGCGATCCAAGTTGCGACAGGCCCGCCTCGACCACGGCGGCACGCCCCCCACGCGCGCCGTCTCCCGCGCAGCCCGTCATTAGAACCGCCACCATAAAGCCCCCCCAGAGCCCTGTGATCCGGCGACCGGAAAACCTCATATGGAACTCTCACTGAGCTTTCCAATTTGCTGTAATTGCTAGGTTTAGACCAGGGATGCAGAATCGTCAAGGGCCGGATGATAAAAGTGTGAGCCTTGCCCGCCTCGCTTTACGTGACCGAGTGTAGGCCTTACATTCACGGCCATTTACAGAGCGGCTTCGCATCCGGCCTCCCGCCCGAGCAGGGCCGCCAGTGATTTCACACATTGATTAAGGAGACTTTATCCATGAGCGAGACCCGACACTGTCGCCTGCTGATCCTCGGCTCTGGCCCCGCTGGTTATACCGCTGCGGTCTATGCCGCCCGCGCCAATCTCAAGCCGGTGCTCATCACCGGACTCGAACAGGGCGGGCAGCTCATGACCACCACCGAAGTGGACAACTGGGCGGGTGATCCCGACGGCGTGCAGGGACCGGAACTCATGGAGCGTATGCGCCGTCACGCCGAACGCTTCGAGACCGAGATCCTCTTCGACCACATCCATACCGCCGACCTCTCGGCGCGTCCCTTCCGCCTGACCGGCGACTCGGGCGCCTACAGCTGCGATGCGCTCATCCTCGCCACGGGCGCGAGCGCCATGTATCTGGGGCTGCCCTCAGAGCAGGAATTTCGTGGTCGTGGCGTTTCGGCCTGCGCGACCTGTGACGGCTTTTTCTATCGCAACCAAAAGGTTGCGGTCATCGGTGGGGGCAATACCGCCGTCGAGGAGGCGCTCTATCTCTCCAACATCGCCTCCGAGGTCATCCTGGTGCACCGACGCGATGCGCTGCGCGCCGAGAAGATTCTCCAGACCCAGCTCTTCGAGAAGGCCGAACAGGGCGCGATCCGCATCCTCTGGAATCATGTGCTCGACGAGGTGCTCGGCGACGCCACCGGGGTGACCGGCGTGCGACTGCGCCATGTCCAGGACGACAGCACCCAGCAGATCGACCTCCAGGGTGTCTTCATCGCCATCGGACACAGGCCCAACACCCAGCTCTTCGAGGGTCAGCTGGAGATGGACCACGGCTATATCCGCACCCAGGGCGGCCATCAGGGCAATGCCACCGCCACCTCGGTGCCCGGCGTCTTTGCCGCCGGGGATGTCATGGACCCCATCTATCGCCAGGCCATCACCTCGGCAGGCAGCGGCTGCATGGCGGCGCTCGACGCCGAGAAATATCTCGACGCCCTCGCAGCGGAGGAACGCTAGTCCGCGCACCAAGAGAACCAAACAACGGAAGTGTCCAATCACCATGCTGGCCTTGCTCGACCCTCTTGATCAGACAGCCTTTCCTGCGGTCGAGTCAGCCTTGCGCGAGCCCAACGGCCTGCTTGCCCTGGGCGGCGATCTAAAACCTCAGCGTCTCTGTCAGGCCTACCGGCGCGGCATCTTTCCCTGGTTCAATCCGGGTGATCCCATCCTCTGGTGGTCGCCCGATCCGCGCACCCTGCTCTATCCGGCGCGCTTTCACGCCTCGCGCAGTCTGCGCAAGGTGCTGCGCCGGGCGGAGCATCGCGTCAGCCTTGATCAGGATTTCGGCACCGTCATCCGTGCCTGCGCCGCGCCGCGCGAGCCGGACGGCGGCACCTGGCTGGTGCCCGAGATGATTGCCGCCTATGAGCGCCTGCACGATCTGGGCTTCGCCCATTCGGTTGAGGTGTGGCTGGAAGGTGAGCTGGTGGGCGGACTCTACGGGGTGGCCATCGGCGGCGCCTTTTTCGGCGAGTCCATGTTCAGCCGTGCGAGCAACGGCTCGAAGATCGCGCTCGCGCATCTGTGCGCCCAACTGCACGCATGGAACTTCGAACTCATCGACTGCCAGATGCGCACCGAGCATCTCATCAGTCTGGGCGCGGTCGAGGTGCCGCGCCTCGATTTCATCCGCCAGCTCGAACGCCTGCGCGATCTCCCTGGTCGCCCGGGACGCTGGGACCAGTGCGAGCCCACAGTGCCCCGATGGCTAGCCAGCGCGGAATGTCCGGCATGAACCAGACACCCTTGCAGGTGCGCGAGCACCTCGCGCTCTATCTCACCGGCGAGCATCCCTGCTCCTATCTCGCCGAGCAGCGCGCCCGCACCCTCTTCGTCGATCCCTCGGCGCGGCTCGATGGCGCCGCCTACGAAGCGCTGCTTGCGCAAGGCTTCCGGCGCAGCGGCCCGCACATCTACCGCCCGGCCTGCGCGCACTGCGCCGCCTGCGTGCCGGTGCGTCTGCCCGTGGCGCGCTTTTCACCGGATCGCTCGCAACGGCGCAACTGGCGCGAGAACGCCGGGCGCATTCGCATCCTGGCCACAGACGCGCGTCAGGATGCCAGCCATTTCAGGCTCTATTGCTCCTATCTCGACGCCCGTCATACCGATGGCGCCATGGCCGAGGAGGCCAGCGAGGAGAACTACCGTCGCTTTCTGGTGGAATCCTGGGGCGGGGAGACGCTCTTTATCGAGCTGCGCCTCGACGAGCGCCTGGTAGGCGTCGCGGTCACTGATCGTCTACCGCACAGCCTCTCGGCGGTCTATACCTTCTTCGACCCGGCCCTGGAACGCGCGGGGCTTGGCACCTTCTCCATCCTCGCCCAGATCGACCTGGCGCGCCACCTGGGGCTCAACTATCTCTATCTCGGCTATTGGATTGGCGCCTGCCGCAAGATGGCCTACAAGGCGCGCTTTCGTCCCATTGAGGCCTGGAACGG
>JAFGTZ010000085.1 GCA_016938795.1 Chromatiaceae bacterium
CGTATAGTCATCCTTGGCGGCTTGACGACAGCCTCTCGTCCGTTGACGCTCCGCGCCCATCTCCTGTCCTGACCGAAAAACCCATCGGTGATGGGTCTATAATGGGCGCATGACAGATGACGAGGGCGCGCAATGAAGGTGCGGGTGAAGTGGATCGAGGGTGTGGCCATGCTCGGCGAGTCGAGTTCGGGGCACGGTCTGGTCATGGACGGGGCTCCCGAATTTGGCGGGCGCAATCTGGGCCCCAGGCCCATGGAGCTGCTGCTGCTCGGCATGGGTGGCTGCACCCAGTTTGATGTGCTGCTGATTCTGCGCAAGGCGCGCCAGGACGTGACCGACTGCGTGGTTGAACTCAGCGCCGAGCGCGCCCCGGATGATCCCAAGGTCTTCACGCACATCCATGCCCATTTCATCGTCACGGGCCGAGGGCTCGATCCGCGCCGGGTCGAGCACGCCATTGCCCTGAGCGCCGAGAAATACTGCTCGGCCTCCATCATGCTCGGCGCCACCGCCGAGATTACTCATGACTTTGAGATTCGCGAGACAGAAACGCTTGTCTCAAGCGGCACTTAAGTCATAAACTGCCCGGTTTCGTTTTTCCCGAGGTTGCGAGGATGCCCACCCCCTTGAAGAAGCTACGCCTGCAAGGATTCAATAATCTCACCAAGACGCTCAGTTTCAATATCTACGATGTCTGCTACGCCGACACGGCCGAGCAGCGCGAGGCCTATATCGCCTACATCGACGAGGCCTACAACGCCGAGCGTCTGACCTCCATCCTGACTGACGTGGCCGATATCATCGGGGCCAATATCCTCAACATCGCCCACCAGGACTACGACCCCCAGGGCGCCTCGGTGACCATGCTGATTTCCGAGGAGCCGATCGCCGCCGAGCATCTGTCGAACACCGCCTCGCCCGGCCCGCTGCCCGATGCGGTGGTGGCTCATCTCGACAAGAGCCACATCACGGTTCACACCTATCCCGAGACCAATCCCGAGACCGGCATCAGCACCTTCCGCGCCGATATCGACGTCTCGACCTGCGGGCGCATCTCGCCGCTGCGCGCGCTCAACTATCTCATTCACGCGCTCGAGTCCGACATCGTCATCATGGACTACCGGGTGCGCGGCTTCACGCGCGATGTGAAGGGCAAGAAGCACTTCATCGACCACAACATCAGCTCCATCCAGAACTATCTCTCGCGCGACACCAAGCGCCGCTATCAGATGGTGGATGTGAACGTCTATCAGGAAAACATCTTCCACACCAAGATGGTCATCAAGCAGTTCAATCTCGATGATTATCTCTTCTGTATCAAGGCGCGCGAGCTGTCCGAGCGTGATCATCGGCGCATCCACAAGCTGTTGCGTCGCGAGCTGAGCGAGATCTTCTATGGCCGCAATCTGGGCCGTAATCTCGAATTCATGGACGACTGAGCGCTACCCCTGTCGCCATCCGCAAGGAGCCCCGCTGTGATCCTGATCGATGACCTCATGGCCCGCTCGGGCGTGGCCTTCGGCACCAGCGGCGCGCGCGGTCTGGCCTCGGCCATGACCGACGCGGTCTGCCATGCCTATACCCTGGGCTTCCTTGAATATCTGCGCGCCGAAGGGCTGATTGCGCCGGGCGCCGAGGTCGGCATTGCCGGCGATCTGCGCCCGAGCACCCCGCGCATCATGACCGCCTGCGCGCGCGCCGTTCGCGATCTGGGCTTCCGTCCGCGCTACTTCGGGCGCATTCCCTCGCCGGCGCTGGCCGCCTGGGGGCTGCGTCATGGGTGTCCGACCCTCATGGTCACCGGCAGCCATATCCCGGATGATCGCAATGGCATCAAGTTCAACCGCCCGGATGGCGAGATCCTCAAGGCCGACGAGGCGGGCATCCGTGCCCAGCGGGTGGCGCAGTCGGAGCGGCTGTTCAATGCGGATGGCGTCTTTCGCGATGCACAGTCCGAGGCGCTGCCCGACTGCGACGAGACGGCCGCGCGCGACTATGTGGCGCGCTATCTCGACTTCTTTCCGCCGGCCTGTCTCCAGGGGCTGCGGGTCGGGGTCTATGCCCATTCGAGCGTGGCGCGCGAGTCCTTTGTCGAGGTGCTCGGCGCGCTGGGCGCCGAGGTCGAGGTGCTCGGCCAGTCCGAGATCTTCATCCCGGTCGATACCGAGGCCATTCGTCCCGAGGATGTGCGGCTCGCGCGCGACTGGTGCGCGGGCGGGCGCTTTGATGCCCTGGTCTCGGCTGATGGCGACGGTGATCGTCCGCTCATCGCGGACGAATCGGGCCAGTGGCTGCGGGGCGACATTGCCGGCATCCTCTGCGCGCGCCAGCTCGGTATTGCCGCCCTGGCCACGCCGGTGAGCAGCAACAGCGCCGTGGAGCGCTGCGGGGCCTTCGCCGCTGTGCGCCGCACGCGTATCGGCTCGCCCTATGTCATTGAAGGCATGCACGCCCTGCTCGACGGAGGGCTGGCGCCGGTGGCCGGCTATGAGGCCAATGGCGGTTTTCTGCTGGCGAGCGATCTGGAGCGTGAGGGGCGCCGTCTGGCCGCACTGCCCACGCGCGACGCCCTGCTGGTGGCGCTCGCCATTCTGCTGGCCGCCGCGCGGGGAGGGCGCCCGGTGTCGGCGCTCGCGAGCGATCTGCCGCGTCGTTACACCGCGAGCGACCGGCTGCGCGATTTCCCGAGCGAGCGTGCCCGCGCGCATCTCGCTGCCTTCGACACGGGTGATGCCGAGACCGATCGCGCCGCCCTGGAGGCGGTGTTTGCCGAGGGCTTCGGGCCGGTGGCCGCCATCGACCGCACCGACGGGCTGCGCATCACCTTTGCCAGCGGCGAGATTGTCCATCTGCGGCCCTCGGGTAACGCCCCCGAGCTACGCGCCTACACCGAGGCCGACGGTCCCGAGCGGGCGCTCGCCATGAACCGCCGCTGTCTCGACATCCTCGCCACCTGGCGCTGACTCACCCCTTCATTCATCGCCGAGCGCGCTCGGCGCATCTCCCAAAGGTTTGCTGTCAGTATGACTTCCATCCGGCAGGACTGGTTTTCCAATGTCCGCAACGATCTGCTCGCCGGCCTGGTGGTCGCGCTGGCGCTGATCCCCGAGGCCATCGCCTTTTCGATCATCGCCGGCGTCGATCCCAAGGTCGGCCTCTACGCCTCTTTCTGCATCGCCACGGTCACCGCCTTCGTGGGCGGGCGCCCGGGCATGATTTCGGCGGCCACCGGCGCCATGGCGCTGGTCATGGTGACCCTGGTCAAGGAGCACGGACTGCAATATCTGCTCGCCGCCACGGTGCTCACCGGCCTGCTTCAGGTTCTGGCCGGCGCGCTTCGGCTCGGCAGTCTGATGCGCTTTGTGTCACGCTCCGTGGTCACCGGCTTCGTCAATGCGCTGGCCATCCTCATCTTCATGGCGCAGTTGCCGGAGCTGACCGGGGCGAACGCGACCTGGCAGGTTTATGGGCTAGTGGCCGCCGGGCTGGCGATCATCTATCTCTTCCCCTATGTCACCAAGCTCATTCCCTCGCCGCTGATCACCATTCTGGTGCTGACCGCCGTGACCCTCTTCCTGGGGCTCGATGTGCGCACCGTCGGCGACATGGGCGAGCTGCCCGACAGTCTGCCGGTGTTTCTGCTGCCGGATATCCCGCTCACGCTCGAAACACTCCAGATCATCCTGCCCTTCTCGGTCACACTCGCCGCCGTGGGGCTGCTCGAATCGCTGATGACGGCCACCATCGTCGATGATCTGACCGACTCCAGCAGTAACAAGAACCGCGAGTGCGTCGGTCAGGGCGTGGCCAATGTGGCCACCGGCTTTCTCGGCGGCATGGCCGGTTGCGCCATGATCGGCCAGTCGGTCATCAACGTGAAATCGGGTGGACGCGGACGCCTCTCGACCCTGACCGCCGGCGTCTTCCTGCTGCTGATGGTGGTGTTTGCGGGCGACTGGGTGGCCCGGATTCCCATGGCGGCGCTGGTGGCGGTGATGATCATGGTCTCGATCGGCACCTTCAACTGGGCCTCGATCCGCAATCTGCGCGAGCATCCGCTCGGTGCCAATGTGGTGATGCTGGCCACCGTCATCGTGGTGGTCGCCACTCACGACCTAGCCAAGGGCGTGCTGGTTGGTGTGCTGCTGTCGGGCTTTTTCTTCGCCCACAAGGTAGGCCAGGTGCTGGCGGTCAGCTCGATCACGCTGGAGGAGGGGCGCACCCGCGCCTATCTGGTCACGGGGCAGGTGTTCTTTGCCTCGGCGGATCGCTTTGTCTCGGCCTTCGATTTCAAGGAGGTCATCGAGCGGGTGCGCATCGACGTCAGCCGCGCCCACTTCTGGGACATCACCGCCGTGAGCGCGCTCGATAAGGTGGTCATCAAATTCCGTCGCGAGGGCACCGAGGTCGAGGTGACGGGGCTCGACGAGGCGAGCGCCACCCTGATCGACAAGTTCGCGGTGCATGACAAGCCCGACGCTGTCGAGCGTCTCATGGATCACTGAGGAGACCCCGCCATGTTGGAGCAAGACAAGATACTCGCCTGTGTCGATCAGTCGCGCTTTGCCGAGACCGTGACCGATGCGGCGGCCTGGGCGGCGCGGCGTCTGGGTGCCTCACTGGAGCTGCTGCACATCATTGATCGCCATCCCGAGATCGCGAGTGGCGCGGATCACAGTGGCGCCATTGGTTTCAACGCCCAGCAGACTCTGCTCGCCACCCTGGCCGAGGAGGATGCCGCGCGCGGCAAGGCGGCGCGCGAACAGGGCCGGATCTTTCTCAACCGGCTGCGCGAGCGCGCCATCGAGCGTGGCGCGGTGGCGCCCGACGTGCGCCAGCGTCATGGCGATCTGCAAGAGGCGCTGGTCGAGCAGCAGGGGCGGGTACGGCTTTTCGTGCTGGGGCGGCGCGGCGAGTCGGCCGAGAGCACCCAGCGCGATCTGGGGCGCAATGTCGAGCGGGTGGTCCGCGCGCTCAAGAAACCCATTCTGGCCGTGACCGAGGACTTTTGCGAGCCTCGCCGGGTGCTGATCGCCTTCGATGGCGGCGGCATGGCCAGGCGCGGGGTCGAGCTGGTGGCCAGAAGCCCGTTGTTTCAGGGGCTGCCGGTGCATCTCCTGATGTCGGGCAAGGCCACCAAGGATGGCGCCAAGCAACTGGAGTGGGCCAGAAGCACGCTTGAGAGCGCTGGTTTCGAGGCCCCGGCGGCCCTGGTGCCGGGGGATCCCGAGCGGGTCATCGCCAGCGCGGTGCGCGAGCAGGAGATTGATCTGCTCATCATGGGCGCCTACAGCCACTCGCCGCTCCGCGCCCTGCTCCTCGGCAGCAAGACCTCTGATCTGCTGCGCTCGGCCAGGATTCCCACGCTCCTGTTGCGCTAGGGGCGTCCGGGCGGCGGGGCGCGGGCGGCAGTGCGCGGCTGGCGTGGCAAGGCCGCGCCAGCCGCGCCGTGCTGGCCTTGGTTCAGGCCAGATCGAAGCGGTCGAGGTTCATCACCTTGGTCCAGGCGGCGACAAAGTCGCGCACAAGCTTCTCCTCGCCGTCCGCGCTGGCATAGACCTCGGCTAGGGCGCGCAGCTCGGAGTTCGAGCCGAACACCAGATCGACCCGGGTGGCGGTCCATTTGACCGCACCCGTGGCGCGGTCGATGCCCTCATAGACTCCCTCGCTCGCGGCGGGACGCCACTGGGTGTCCATGTCGAGCAGATTGACCAGAACCTCGTTGCTCAGGGTTCCCGGCCGCTCGGTCAGGATGCCGTGTCTGGCGTCGCCCAGCGTGGCGCCCAGGGCGCGCATGCCGGCCACCAGCACCGTCATCTCGGGCGCGGTGAGGCGCAGCAATTGGGCGCGATCCACCAGCAGCTCCTCGGCGGGCGCCTGAAGGCCCTCGCGGACATAGTTCCGGAAGCCGTCGGCCAGGGGTTCGAGCACCGCAAAGGACTCGGCATCAGTCTGTTCGGCGCTGGCATCGGTGCGACCGGGGGTGAAGGGCGCCTCGATGGCGTGCCCGGCCTGGCGCGCCGCCTCCTCGACGGCCGCACAGCCGCCGAGCACGATGAGATCGGCGAGCGAGACGCGCTTGCCATCGGTCTGGGCGGCGTTGAACTCGGCCTGAATGCGCTCCAGTTGCGCCAGCACCTGGGCCAGCTGTTCGGGCTCGTTCACCGCCCAGTCCTTCTGCGGCGCAAGCCGGATGCGCGCCCCATTGGCCCCGCCACGCATGTCCGATCCCCGGAAGGTGGAGGCCGAGGCCCAGGCGGTTTTCACCAGTTGCGCGACAGAGAGCCCCGAGGCCAGCACCTTGGTCTTGAGCGCCGCCACGTCTGCCGTCTCAATCAGCGGATGATCGACCGCCGGCACCGGATCCTGCCAGATGAGCTCCTCGGCCGGCACCTCGGGCCCAAGATAACGCGCGCGTGGACCCATGTCGCGATGGGTGAGCTTGAACCAGGCGCGCGCGAAGGCATCGGCGAACTCGGCGGGGTTCTGGTGGAAGCGGCGCGCGATGGGCTCGTAAATAGGATCAAAGCGCAGCGAGAGATCCGCCGTGGTCATCATGGGGCGATGCTTCTTGCTCGGATCGTGCGCATCCGGGATCAGGTGCTCCTCGCGCACATCCTTCGCGAGCCACTGCCAGGCGCCCGCCGGGCTCTTCACCAGCTCCCAGTCGTAGCCGAAGAGCATGTCGAGATAGCCCATGTCCCACTGGGTGGGGTTCGGCTTCCAGGCTCCTTCGATCCCGCTGGTGATGGTGTCGCCCGCCTTGCCCGAACCATGGGCGTTGCGCCAGCCCAGCCCCATCTCTTCCAGCGGCGCCGCCTCCGGTTCGGGGCCGACCAGGGCCGCATCGCCCGCGCCGTGGCACTTGCCGAAGGTGTGACCGCCCGCCACCAGCGCCACGGTCTCCTCGTCGTTCATGGCCATGCGCGCGAAGGTCTCGCGCACGTCGCGCCCCGAGGCCACCGGGTCCGGCTTGCCGTCCGGGCCTTCGGGATTGACGTAGATGAGCCCCATCTGCACGGCGGCAAGCGGATTCTCCAGCTCGCGCTCGCCCGAGTAGCGGCTGTTGGGCGTGTCGCTGGTGGCCAGCCACTCGGCCTCGGCGCCCCAGTAGGTATCCTCCTCGGGCTCCCAGATATCGGCGCGCCCGCCCGCAAATCCAAAGGTCTTGAACCCCATGGATTCGAGCGCGCAGTTGCCGGCCAGGATCATGAGGTCGGCCCAGGAGAGCGCCTTGCCGTATTTCTGCTTGATGGGCCACAGCAGGCGGCGCGCCTTGTCGAGGTTGCCGTTGTCGGGCCAGCTGTTGATGGGCGCGAAGCGCTGGTTGCCGGTGCCCGCGCCACCGCGTCCGTCGGCAATGCGATAGGTGCCTGCGCTGTGCCAGGCCATGCGGATGAAGAGCGGCCCGTAGTGGCCCCAGTCGGCGGGCCACCAGTCCTGCGAGTCGGTCATGAGGGCATGAAGATCACGCTTGACCGCCGCCAGATCGAGCGACTTGAAGGCCTCGGCATAGTTGAAGTCCGGGTCCATGGGACTGGACTTCGCCGAGTGCTGATGCAGGATTCTCAGGTTGAGCTTGTTCGGCCACCAGTCCTGATTGGACTGCACGCCAACCGTGGCGGCTGCGCCATGGGCGCCGGCGAAGGGACACTTGGATTCGGTCGTCATCTGCTGCACTCCCTGGGTGTTGATCGAGTCAAGAACAAGGGTAGTGTGGATTGCTTTATTCGTCTAATTGATGGTTTCGAAAGGATTGATCTGTTTTGTCTACCAGGCTGGCCTGTCAAGCCGCCCGTTGGGCTTTAGATAGTGTCGTCACACGCGCAAGGCTCGAAGGCTAACGAAACGGTCCGTGCTGCGCAGCCTACGAGACTGGCGCCCACGCGCCTGGTGACGCCGCTCTGGCTGCGTCATCCGCGCGGGGAAGCTCTGCTTCCCGAGACGTCCAGGATGCGTGAAGCAGAGCTTCATCGCTGGGGTCACGAAGCTGGAGCTTCGTGACCAGGAAGCCCTTTGCCCGCTGGGGAGAGGAAGACAAACAGCTGGCGGAACGGTGTGCACTGCGCACGGACGGCGTCGCCATCCGGGGTCGCATCTTGTGACGACACCTTCTAGCAAAACGCTAGTGGTTTCTGTGTGGTATCGCACAGAGAAAGACGCTCTCGAACTCTGTGCGCCATCGAACAGAGACCGGGCGCTTTCTTGCCTATTCTCTATTCCTGTCAATCGGATTCGTCTGGGCGTTTCCGATAAGACAGGTCGGCGCGACGCTCAGACGTATACAGGCCCTGAGGCCGTCATTGCGCCAAGGTTTTCATCACGACTGGAAGGAAATGCACATGAATCCTCTACGACACATGATGAAGCCTGTCCTCGCGGTGGTGGCTGCCGCGTCGCTGCTCGTCATGGGCGCGCAGGCGTTCGCCGCAACAGCGGAAGATCTGGATCGAGACGCTGCTCAGGCATTGCAGCTGCTTTACAACAGCAATCCAGCGGCCAAAACGATCAGTCAAAACGCTACGGCAATCCTGGTGTTTCCGAGTGTGGTCAAGGCTGGGCTGGTCTTCGGCGGAAGCTATGGTGAGGGTGTGCTGAAAAAGGGCAACCAGATCCTCGGCTATTACAATTCCGTGTCCGCCTCCTGGGGCTGGCAGGCCGGCGCCCAATCCTATAGCTATGCCGTTTTTCTGATGAACGATAAAGCCTTGAGTTATCTCAATCAATCGGAAGGATGGGAAATTGGTATTGGGCCAACTGTTGTCGTTGCGGATGAGGGCATGGCCAAGAATCTGTCATCATCGACACTCAAGGATGATGCCTATGCCTTCATTTTCGATCAGAAAGGACTCATGGCCAGTCTCAGTATCGAAGGGACGAAGATCACTCCGATCAAG
>JAFGTZ010000515.1 GCA_016938795.1 Chromatiaceae bacterium
ACAGCCTGGCGCCGCTCGCGTCCTCCGGCAAAGTCGGAGTAAGTCGCCACGCCTTGCGAGGCAGGCACGTCGAGCGCGTCATTGAAGCGCCCACTGATGAGATCGGGGGGAATTTCCAGATTCACGCCCGCTTCGCGCTGTTTCTTGTAGGCCAGACGCTGGTCGGGCATGGCCTCGTCAAGGCTGCCGCATCCGCTCAGCACGGGCAGAAGAAGCGACGCGGCAAGCAGGCCGGAGATCGGGCGAAGTGCGCTCAAGATCGGCAACCTCATGGGATGTGATGATGAATGGCCATGGCAACGCCAAGGCGAAACCGCGACATCTCAGGCCAGCAATCCGGCCTGCCGCATGGCCGCACGAACCGGCTCATGATAGCGCTCGGAGAGCCAGGTGAGAGGCAAACGGATGCCCCGCCCGCAAAGCCCCAGCTCGGCGGCAGCCCATTTCACGGGGATGGGATTGGCCTCCAGGAAAAGATCGCGATGCAGGGCGCTCAAGGGTTGATCGAACGCCTCGGCCCGCGCCCGATCACCGCCCAACGCCGCCTCGCACATGGCCTGCATCTGACGCGGGGCCAGATTGGCCGTGACCGAGATGACGCCATCCCCGCCGCGCAGCATGAAGTCGCACGCAGTGGCGTCGTCGCCGCTGTAGAGCGCGAAATCGGCCCCACAGAGCGCACGCAGCCGCTCCACCCGCGCAACATCCCCGGTCGCCTCCTTGATGCCGACGATATTCTGGATGGGCGCGAGCCGCGCCACGGTCTCGGGGAGCATGTCACAGGCCGTGCGCCCGGGCACGTTGTAGAGAATCTGCGGAATATCAACCGCCTCGGCGATGGCTCGGAAATGCAGATAGAGCCCTTCCTGGGTTGGCTTGTTGTAATAGGGGGTGACCAGCAGTGCCGCATCGGCGCCCGCCTCCAGGGCGCAACGCGTCAGCTCGATGGCCTCGCGCGTGGAATTGGCCCCGGTTCCGGCAATGACCGGAATACGCCCAGCGGCATAGTCCACCGTGCGCGCGATCACCGCGCAATGCTCTGCCTCGTCCAGGGTTGCCGACTCGCCCGTGGTGCCGACCGCGACGATGGCCGCACTACCCTCGGCGATATGCCACTCGACCAATCGACGCAGACTGTCCTCATCGATGCCGCCATCGGCGTGCATGGGCGTGATGAGCGCAACGATGCTGCCGCAAAACATGCTCCAGCTCCATCAGAGTAAAGCGCTCATGGTAGCTTGCGCGGGC
>JAFGTZ010000516.1 GCA_016938795.1 Chromatiaceae bacterium
CCTGAATGCGCGCCTCGCCGATGTTGCGGAAGGTGTTGTAGCTCAGGCCGTTGCTGATCTCGCGGACCAGCTCGATGCGATCCTCGACCTCGGTGCGAAAGACTGTGATGCCATAGTCCCACTGGCTGCCGCCGCCCGCGAGTCCAAGCTCCAGGGTATCGCTCGATTCGGGGTCGAGCGCATGCGCCTCGTTCTTGCCGCGCTCGGGCGCGACGATCTCGGCGCCGAGCATGGCGATGCCCTGGGGGTTGACCTGATCGACATAGAGACTGCGATCATCCGGGGCCTTGAAGCCTTGGGCAAAGTTGGCCCGCAGCCGTGCGAGCGGCGAGAAGGTCCAGACCCCGCCGAGCTGGAGCGAGGTGCGCGATCCGCCGACCGAATCGTCATCGTAGCGCGCCCCATAGACCAGATTGAGCGCCGGTAGCAGTTGCCATTCGTGCTGCAGAAAGACTGACTCGAAGATCCGCGCCTCGGCCTTGAGCGCCTCCGAATCGATCCGGTTATCGCGATGCTCGATCCCGCCGACCAGGGTGTGCCCCGGCGCGGGGCGCCAGGTGGCGGTGAGGTCGTTGACCCACTGTGTCAGGGCCGAGTCGTTGGTCGCGCTGGCCGAGGCCTGGGCGCTGGTGTAGCCCAGATCGGCGTAGGGGATGGCCCGCACCTCTCGATCCTTGTCGTAACGGCTGTAGTGCAGGCGGTAGCGCAGATCCAGGGTTTCGAATGGCGACCAGCTCAGGGTGGCGGCGGCATCGAGGCGCTGATTGTCGTCGAACTGGCGCGCGGGGATGTTGCTGGCCCCAAGCGGCTTGCCCTTGGCAAGGTAGGCGGTGGGGTACTGGCTGCTGAGATAGCTCGCCTCGCGCTCCTCGCGCATCAGATCGACATCGAGCGCCAGGCGCAGCGCGGGCGTGGCGAGCCATTCGAGACGGGCGCCCAGGGTATCGACCCGGGCCTCGTCGCGGTACTGCACATCGACCCCATAGCTGTCCTGAATCTGGCGAACGCCGGGGTTGGGGTGGGTCGAGGGAGGGACCTTGACGCCTGCGTTCGGCACAGTGACGGGCGCGCTTTCAAATTCAGCGTAGGGGTCGCGCTCGACATGGCTGGCATGCACCGAGAGGCGCAGCCGCTCGCTGCCGGCGTTGAGGTTGGCGCTCAGGGCCGCGCGCCCCGCGTCGCCCTGATCGTTGGCGCCCACCTGGGTCTCGACCTGGCCGCCCCAGCCGGTCTCGGGTGCGCGGGTGATGATGTTGATGACACCGCCGAGCGCATC
>JAFGTZ010000086.1 GCA_016938795.1 Chromatiaceae bacterium
CTGGTTCCCGAGGTCGAAAGTCGCAAGTCGCCACGGATCAGTGTGGACTTTCCGGTGGTCTGCCGCCCCGTGGTTGCCAAGCGGGTGTTGACGCAAACCTTTGTCGGCAAGGCGCATGACCTCGGCTATTATGGGATCAGCGCCGATCTCCCCCTGGTGCTCCCGCCCTGTTCGGAGGTGCTGATGTCGCTTGCGCCAACCCTGGGAATCGGCAAGACCATTGATGTCTATGCGCGGGTGGTGCGCACCAAGCAGGGGCAGGATGCCTGGCGCACCAATCTCGAATTCACCACGCTGGATACGCCAGGTCATCAGCGTGTGAAGCAATTCATCGATCATATGCTCTGGGGCCCCCTGAGCCGCTGAGGCCTGGGTTTCCCATCGCGACCGCCTCACGCCATCCATGCAGATCAACGGCTCGCCGATTGCTGTCTATCTTCCCATCCCCCGGGATGAGGCGCGCGAGCGCCCGGCGCCAGCCCCCCTTCCGGTTCAGCCCCCGGCCGAGCAAGCCGCTGAGCCGATCGAGCGCCCGGTCGAGGAGATTGAGCGCGCGCAGGAACTCTTCGAGCGGCGTCAATCGCGCCAGCTTGCCACCCCAATGCTGGAAGACGCGCGCGCGCGCCGCGCACTGGAAACCTACGAGGCGGTGCAGCATGGGCAGGAGCGCGCCTATGTCAGTACGGTGCTCGGAATCGATGAATATGCTTGACGCTACTGGAGCCGCAGCCGCCACCGCGCGCTAGCCCGCGCGCCCCAGATAGCGCTCCAGGATGTCGCGGCGCAGTTGCAGCAGGCGCTCCTTGCCGCGCCCGTTTTTCTCCAGCATGAAAAAGACATCGACCTGTTTCAGGGTCTCGATGGCCTAGACCCTGAGGTACTCGGGACCGCCCGGACCCCTGCCGATCAGATACAAGGTGTTTCATGGAAGCTTAAAAAACTGTCTAACAGATTTCACGACACGTCGTTGTCGGATCGAACACCGCAATCCTGGAGCAGGACGCTACGCTTGGCAATGGCGATCCGGGCGCGGCGTTGGTAACATTGGGCGCTTGAGCCCGCTTCGGTTGCTGGTCCGTGTTGAAAGTGCGATAACC
>JAFGTZ010000517.1 GCA_016938795.1 Chromatiaceae bacterium
CGCTCGACGAGATGCCAGGCGAGGACGAGGCCGACGCCCTGGCCATCGCGCTTTGTCACGCCCATTCCATGGGCATCCCGGCACGCAAGCGCGCTGCCGCCTCCTGGCGCGACTGGCGGCCCTGAAGCCGCGACAGCAGAGAGAGCAAGACCATGATCGGACGTCTGCGTGGGCAGATCATTCTCAAGCAACCGCCGCAGTTGCTGCTCGATGTGGGCGGGGTGGGCTATGAGATCGAGGCGCCCATGTCCACCTTTTATCAACTGCCGCCGCTCGGCGAAACGGTCACCCTGGTCACCCATCTGGCGGTGCGCGAGGATGCCCATGTGCTCTACGGCTTCAGCGCCGAGAGCGAGCGCGCGCTCTTTCGCGCCCTGCTGAAGGTGAGCGGGGTGGGGGCGCGCATGGCGCTCGCCATTCTCTCGGGGATGGACGCAGCGCGTTTCAGTCAATGTGTCGAGCAGCAGGACAGCGCGGCCCTGACGCGCCTGCCGGGAATCGGCAAGAAGACCGCCGAGCGGCTCATCGTGGAGATGCGCGATCGGCTCGATGGGCTGCGCTTGAGCGGCGGCGTGACATTGGCCGCGATGCCCGCCTCGGCGGCGGGCGCGCCCGAGGATCAGGCGCTCGCCGATGCCGTGAGCGCCTTGGTGGCGCTCGGCTACCGCCCGCCCGAGGCCAATCGCATGGCGCGCGCGGTGGATGATGGCGCACGCAGTTCGGAGGAGATCATTCGGCTCGCCTTGCGATCGGTAAGTCTGCCCTGAGTGGCGCGGGCGCGCCTCGTGCAGGCTAGATTCAGTAGAGTCGCACCCCTTCGATCTGCTCGGCCCAGAGCGTCTCATCGGCGCTCAGGCGCTGCTCCAGATCCCCCGGCTCGGCCTCGGCATCATCAACCCATTGGCGCAGCAGCGGCCCACCGGCGATGAGATCGATGGCCAGGCGCTCGAACTCGTATTCGTAGGCGAAGTTGCGCCAGATCGACGCGTCCGGGCGCTCCAGACGCAGCGCCTTGAGCAGGAGCGCCACCAGCCGATAGGGGCGAAAGGCGCTGTGCGCATAGGCCGGGCTATCGGTGTGAATCTGCACCCCGGCACAGAGTTCTCCGGCGTGCTTGTGAAAGGTCGGCTCGAACCAGCAAGGGCGCAAGAAGGCGCCCTGCATCCACTCGGGGGCAAGCTCTTGCATGCGCCCAAGCAAGCGCGGTACGTCAAGCCCGGGCGCGCCAACGACTTCCAGTGCGGTGGTGGTGCCGCGTCCCTCGGAGAGGGTGGTTCCTTCAATGAGCACGGTACCGGGAAAACAGCGCGCCATGTTGAGGCTGGATGCATTGGGACTGGGGTTGACCCAGGGACGCTCGCCAAGCGGCCAGCCGAATCCGGGGGCGGCCTCAGGCCGCCAGCCCTCCATGGCGATAACGTCTAGCTCACAGGCGAGCCCTCTCTGAGCGACAAACCAGCGCGCCAGCTCGCCGAGCGTCAGTCCATGGCGCATAATAAGCGGCCCGGCTCCCACAAAGCTCTCCCAGCCCGGCTCCAGAAGACTGCCCTCGATGACCCGACCCGCTGGATTGGGCCGGTCGAGCACCCAGAGCGCCTTGCCATGGCGTGCGCAGGCCTCGATGAGATAGGCCAGGGTCGTCACATAGGTATAGATGCGCGTGCCGATGTCCTGAAGATCGACGAGCAGTACGTCAAAGCTTGCAAGCATCTCGGCGGTCGGCTCGCGTACCTCGCCATAGAGGCTATAGACCGGAATGCCGTGGCGTGTATCGAATGCGTCGCGCGTCTCGATCATATTGTCCTGCTTATCGCCGCGCATCCCGTGCTGTGGACCGAAGGCCGCCACCACATCAAGGTCGTCGAGCGCCATGAGCGCATCAAGACTATGCACCCCCTCCGCGCTCAGCGAGGCGGGATGGCCGAGCAGGGCAAGGCGCCGCCCCCGCAGGGGCTTGCGCAGATCGGGGTCATTGAGCAAGCGGTCGATACCGAATCGGATCATGGCGGTTTGACGCTGTTCAGGGCAGCTGGTTGACTGATGCGAGCCGGCATCTTAGAACACTCAGGATCCTTTCGCCCATGCGTCGAGCCGATTTCCATTTTGACCTCCCGCCCGAATTAATTGCCCAGCATCCACTGTCCGAGCGTGCGGCCTCGCGCATGCTGGTGCTCAATGTCGAGAATTCCGCGCCGCGCGATCATCTGTTTCGCGAACTGCCTGATTTTCTGCGCCCTGACGATCTGTTGGTGTTCAATAACACACGCGTGATGCGTGCGCGACTCTTTGGTCATAAGGAGAGCGGCGGGCGTATCGAGCTGCTCATTGAACGCTTATTGGGAGCCGACGAGGTTCTGGCTCACGCGCGCGCGAGCAAGCCGCCGCGCGAAGGCGCTCTGCTGCATATCGGTGAGGCGCGTCTTGAGGTGGTGGGGCGCGAGGAGGGGCTTTGGCATCTGCGCGCGCTCGATGCCGATTTTCCCAGTCTCATGGAGCGCCAGGGGCATATCCCGCTGCCGCCCTATATTCAGCGTCCTGACGATGCCCATGACGAGCAGCGTTATCAAACGATCTATGCCCGCCACATGGGCGCGGTGGCCGCTCCCACAGCGGGGCTGCATTTCGACGAGGCGATGTTCGGGCGGCTCGATGCGCTTGGCGTACAACGCGCCGAGGTCACCCTGCATGTGGGGGCGGGCACCTTTCAGCCGGTGCGGGTCGATGATCTCGGGGCGCACGCCATGCATGCTGAATGGGTCGAGGTTGATGAGATGGTTTGTGAACGCATTGCACAGACCCGAGCCTGCGGCGGGCGAGTCATTGCCGTGGGCACCACTAGCGTGCGCTCACTCGAAAGCGCCGCTGCCGGGGGTGAACTCAAGCCTTTGCGCGGCGAGACCCGGCTGTTCATTCGACCGGGTTATCGGTTCCGCGTGGTCGATGCCATGCTCACGAATTTCCATTTGCCCGAGTCAACCCTGCTCATGTTGGTGTCGGCCTTTGCGGGCTATGAGTCTGTCATGGCGGCCTATCGTCACGCGGTGGAGATGCGCTATCGTTTTTTCAGCTATGGCGATGCCATGTTGTTGCTTGGTCGCTCGGAGCCTCAATGATCTGAATGTGTGTCAAGCCTGGCCTCTCTTAGTGCTCCATCCGGCACCGAAGACGCCCGAATCTCTCCGCTCATCTGCAATCAATCGCCCGTTTCTCTTGACATTTAAAATAAATCGAATAAATTTGCATGGTATGCGAACTAATGTTTGCATCGCAAAGTAAACATGCAATTTGAGAGGTATCGGAAGTGGAGTTTGCTGACCTTAGCGTCGAGGAATTGCAGCGCAAGCTTGAGGAAACCAAAAACCATGAGGCCGCCTTGGCGCGCCTTCTGGAGAAGCGCAAGCAGGAAGGTCGTGGTGATGTCGCCAATGAAGTCAAGGATCTGATTGCAAGTCGCGGTTATGCCCTGGACGACATTCTCCCTCTGCTTCAGAAAGGGCGTCGTGGCGGCGCCAGGGACAAAAGCGAAGGGCCGCGCCGCTATTACGTCGATCCCAACAACCCGGAGCACACCTATGTGCGAGGTGTTCTGCCGGGTTGGATGAAGGAAAAAATGGTCGAGCAAGGCTATGATCCGAGCAACAAGGATGATCGCCAGACCTTCAAGACAACCTATCTCCAGCTGCGCGAGGACTAAGGCGTTTTCGCCCTCTCGGTGGCGGAGAGCCCGCACTGTATTGCACGGCTTCGCGGTGCTGGCGCGGGCTCTTGTTCGCACCGGGGTTGCCTGAAAATACGCGCTCCAGAATAAATATCACTGGATTTTATTTTAGCGGGCGCGTAGACTCCAACTCATCGCATCCACCGGCCGATGCGTCGTCTCGCGGCTGATCTCTCCTTTCCCTAAGGCGCCTCACCCCGAACGCCCTTCTTATCTGCCTAGGTCGGACCCACGCGCTGAAGTGTGGACGGGCTGCTTCCAGGAGTTTTCATGTCCTTCGATTCGTTCGGCCTGCGGGCCGATCTGCTGCGCGCTGTGGCAGAGCAGGGTTATGCCCATCCCACCCCGGTTCAGGCCCAGGCCATTCCTGTTGTTCTCGATGGACATGATCTGCTTGCGGGCGCCCAGACCGGCACCGGAAAGACCGCCGCCTTCGTGTTGCCAATCCTGCAGCGCTTGAGCGAATCTCCCGCAAAAAGCCGTGCGCCCCGGGTTCGCGCCCTCATTCTGGCGCCCACTCGCGAGTTGGCCGTGCAAATTGCCGAGCGCGCCGAGGTCTATGGACGTCATCTGCCGCTGCGCTCCACGGTCATCTTTGGTGGTGTAGGCATGCAGCCGCAGATCGACCGCCTGCGCCGTGGAATTGATCTTCTCATCGCCACACCAGGCCGTTTGCTCGATCTGGTCTCGCGCCGGGCGCTCGATCTGTCCTCGGTCGAGATTTTGGTGCTCGATGAGGCTGATCGAATGCTCGACATGGGCTTTATCCACGATATTCGTCGTGTCATCGCCCTGCTGCCCAAGCAACGCCAGAATCTGCTTTTTTCGGCCACCTATTCCAACGAGATTCGGCGTCTTGCTGAATCCCTGCTCAATCAACCGCGCCTGGTCGAGGTCGCGCGACGCAATACCGCCGCCGAAACCGTAGAGCAGCGCGTGCATCCGGTCGATAAGGCGCGCAAGCGCGAGCTGCTCGCGCATCTTTTCCATCACGAGGGTTGGGACCAGGTGTTGGTGTTTACCCGCACTAAGGCCGGAGCCAATCGCCTGGCTGAATACCTTGATCGCGAGGGAATCGCCTCCGCCGCCATTCACGGCAATAAAAGCCAATCGGCGCGCACGCGGGCGCTCAATGATTTCAAGCGTGGTGCGGTGCGCGCCCTAGTCGCAACTGATATCGCAGCACGCGGTATCGACATCGCCCAGCTTCCTCAAGTGGTGAATTTCGAGTTGCCGGCGGTGGCCGAGGATTATGTGCATCGCATTGGCCGCACCGGACGTGCTGGCGCTGGAGGCAGCGCCCTCTCGCTGGTGAGTCACGATGAGCGTAAATTGCTGCACGGCATTCAACGTCTGTTGCGGCGCGAACTCGACCAACACCCGGTTGCCGGATTCGAACCCTCGGCCAATCCGCCGCCCGATGAGCCCGAGCGCGGACATGTCAATCGCGATGCACGCCGCGCGCGTCCAGCCGCTGGAAACGCACGTCAGCGTCCAGCGCGCGCCGCCGGCAAGCCGCGCAACAATGCGTCGCGGCGGCGCGCACCTGACAGCGTCCAGCGCTAACCGACTTCGTCTCCAACGACTGGAGGCCAAGACGGGCGAATCCATTGCGTATTGCGGGTTCGACCGTTCTCTCTTCTCTTCAATGCGCACCCACGGAATTTCCGCACCATGAATATTTATGTTGGCAATCTGTCCTACGGCGTGACCCAGGACGAACTTCATACCGCCTTTTCGGCCTTCGGTGAGATCTCCAGCGTGAATCTCATCACCGACAAGTTCACCGGTCAGTCCAAGGGCTTCGGTTTCGTCGAAATGCCGAACAATGCCGAGGCGGATGCCGCTATCAAGGCGCTTAATGAGACCCCGCTCAAGGGTCGTAACCTCAAGGTCAACCAGGCCAAGCCGCGCGGTGATCGTCCCGCCGCGCGTGGTCCGCGCTGGTAAGCGTCAGAGGCGCCCTTCGCACCGGCTCTTCGGGCCGGTGCGAAGGGCGCGGTGCGCGGAGACGACCGTCTCCGCGTCTTATGGCTGACGGACAGGCTCGCCATCTGCTACCGTAGGTTTTTCAATCTCCGTAGCCGCCCGCCCGAGTGTCCGCCAAGATGCCGCAGTCCCGCTCTCCCGTCCCGTCCCCGCTCATCTATCGTCTCTGTCCCGAGCAGCCGCACGCCCATCAATTCGCGCTCGAGATTGAGATTCCCGAGATTCCCGCGTCTGCGGCCACATCGCTCTTCTTGACCATGCCGGCCTGGATTCCAGGCAGCTACATGATTCGCGACTTCGCGCGCAACATTGTCTCCATCGCGGCCTGCGATGCCGATGGCTTGCCCCTGCCCCTAATGAAGTGCGACAAGCAGACCTGGGTCTGCGAGCGCCCAGCCCCCGGAATGCGGGTCCGTTATCGTGTCTTTGCCTGGGATCTTTCGGTGCGCGCGGCCCATCTCGATCAGCATCACGCCTATTTCAATGGTCCGGCGGTCTTTCTTCGGGTGGTGGGTCAGGATCAGGCTCCCTGTCTGGTTGAACTGGCGCCGCCCGAGGATGGCTGTGCGCGCCGTTGGCGAGTCGCCACCACGCTGCGCGCGCTAGAGACCGATGCGCGCGGTTTTGGGCGTTACGAGGCCAGCGACTATGCCGAACTGATCGATCATCCGGTGGAGATGGCCGAGATCACCACCATCGGCTTCAGCGTGCTCGATGTACCCCATGAGCTGATCCTGAGCGGTCGGCAGCGGGCCGATGCCGAGGCGCTGGCGCGCGACCTGACGCATATCTGCACCCAGCATGTGGCGCTCTTCGGCGAGCTGCCGCTGGAGCGCTACCGCTTTCTTGTCCAGGTGGTCGAGGACGGCTACGGCGGGCTGGAGCATCGCGATTCGTGCAGCCTGATCTGCGCGCGCGACGATCTGGCGCCAAGCGGTCCCGATGCCGAGGCGCGCAAGGGCTATGTGCGCTTTCTCGGGCTGTGCAGCCACGAGTATTTTCATCTCTGGAACGTCAAGCGCATTCGCCCGCAAGCCTTCATCGAGGCGGGGCTGGATGCCGAGGTGCATACCCGGCTGCTGTGGGCCTTCGAGGGCATCACCTCCTATTACGACGAGCTGGCCCTGGTGCGCGCGGGCTGCATCGACACCCCGGCCTATCTGGGCCTGCTCGCCGAGACCATCAGCCGGGTCAGGCGCACGCCCGGGCGGCGTCTGCAAACGCTCGCCGAGGCAAGCTTCGATGCCTGGACGCGTTTTTACAAGCCTGACGAAAATGCGCCGAACGCCCTGGTGAGCTATTACGCCAAGGGGGCGCTGGTGGCGCTGGCGCTCGATCTCACCCTGCGTCTGGGTACCGAGGGGCGCTGCTCGCTCGATCATCTGATGCGCGAACTCTGGTGTCGCTATGGTTTTGGCGGGCGCGGGGTAGGCGAGCGCGATATTGAGGCGCTGGCCATGGAACTCTCGGGGCTGGATCTTCACGACTTCTTCGCACGCGCGCTCGACTCCACCGAGGAACTCGAACTCGCGCCCCTGCTGGCCGAATTGGGCATTGGCCTGCGTCTGCGCCCGGCGCGCGATGGGCGCGATCTGGGCGGCTGTGTCGAGCGCTTCGAGCCGCTGCCGCCGCCGCGTCCCACCCTGGGGCTGCGTCTGCGCGCCGAGCGGGGCGAGGCGGTGGTGCAGTCGGTGCTCAACGGCAGCGCGGGCGAGCGCGCCGGTATCGCGCCGGGGGACCAGCTCGTCGCGCTCGATGGGCTGAGGATCCTGGCCGAGACGCTCGATGCGCGTCTTGCGCGCGCCAAACCAGGCGCGGCGCTCTCTCTGCATCTGTTTCGGCGCGATGAACTGCTGGTGCTGGAGGTCTGCCCCGAGCTTGCCGAGCCCGATACCTGCGAGCTGTGCCTGCTGGCCGAGGCCGACGCGCGCCAGCAGGCGGCGCGCGCGGCCTGGCTTGCCAGTCTGGTCTGAGCGGCCATGGATCGTTCAGTGGCGCTGATTCGGCTGCTCGCCGACGGGGAGCTGCATTCCGGCGAGGCCATCGCGCGCCATCTTGGGCTGACCCGCGCCGCAGTATGGAAGGCGCTCGGCAAGGCGAGCGAACGCTTCGGGCTGGAGCTGGAGGCGGTGCGCGGTCAGGGCTATCGGCTGCGCCAGCCGCTGGAGTTGCTCGACGAGGGAGCGCTGCTGGAGTCACTCGATGCGGCGGCCCGTGGGCGCATTGCGCGTCTCGAGCTGCATCCCGAGATCGACTCCACCAACAGCCATCTGATGCGCGAGGCCGCGCGCGGCGCGCCCTCCGGACTGGTTGCCTTGGCCGAGCGCCAGAGCGCTGGGCGCGGGCGGCGCGGGCGCGA
>JAFGTZ010000518.1 GCA_016938795.1 Chromatiaceae bacterium
CTATTCATCGTCCACGGCGGACCGTTCAGCTTCTCGGAGCTAGCCGAGCGCCTTAAGGTGAGCCGCGGCAGCATTAGCACCAACGCCCGCATCCTGCGCCAGCTCGGTTTTATCGAGCGCATCGGCCTGCCCGGCGACCGGCAGGATTACTATCGACTGAGCGATGAGCCTTATGCCCGGCTGCTGGAAGGTTACGTGGCGCGCCTTCGCGAGCGGCTCTCCCTGGTGGAGGAATTGCGCGCGGCGCTAGCGGGCTCACAGGCTGAAGCACAGCAGCGGCTCGCACGGATGCAGGGCTTTTACACCGCCACGCTCGCCGCCACCGAAGCCTTGATAAACCGCGTCCGCGGGGGAAATGGGCAAGGATGAGCCGCCCTCGCCCATGGCCGCTGCTGGCATTCGCCACGCTGGCTATCCTGGCTAGCAGCTGCGCCAAATTGCCACCGTTGAAAACACCCCAGGCGCCTGCTCGTTGGACCGCCCAGTTTCCGCAAGCGCCCGGTGAACCGCAGGGCTGGCTTAATGACTTCCAGGCGCCCAGGCTGCACGCGTTGGTCGCCCGCGCGCTGGCCTTCAACTATGACCTTCAAACCGCTGTTGCCCGGTTGGAGGCCGCCAGGGCCCAGGCCCGCATCGCCAATGCGCCCCGCCTGCCCGCTCTAGAAGCCAACTTTGATGCTGCCCGGAATAAGCGTCGCATCATCGGCAGCGCAGCGACGGCTTCCCGCATCGTCACCAATTTTGACCTGGGGGCGACCGTGAATTGGGAACTGGACCTTTGGGGGCGGTTGGCCAACGCCGCCCGCGCCGCAGCCGCCGATGCCAAGGCGACACAGGCGGACTACCGGGCCGCGCGGCTACTGCTTGCCGCCGATGTGAGCCGGGGCTGGTTCGGCGCCATTGAGGCCGAGCTGCAGGTCCGATTGGCGGACCGGACCGCGGAGAACTTCCGTCGCAGCCTCGCGGTGATCGAAGAGCGCTACCGCAGAGGCCTCAATACCGCGCTGGACGTACGTTTGGCCCGCGAGAACGTGGCGAGCGCCGAAAGCACGCTGGCCGTCCGGCGGCGGGAGCGGGACGCGGCGCTGCGGGCCCTGGAAGTCCTGCTCGGGCGTTATCCGGCCGCGGAGCTAGTGGCGGCCGATAGTTTACCAAAGGTGCAAGCTCCGGTTCCCGCCGGGCTGCCCGCTGCATTGCTGACCCGCCGCCCGGATTTGGTGGCTGCCGAATATCGCTTGACGGCAGCCGGCGAGCGCCTGAAGGAAGCGCGCAAAAACCGCTTGCCGGCGCTGCGGCTCACGGCAAGCGGAGGCACTGCCAGCGGTGAACTGCAAACTCTGCTCGACGGGCGCAGCTCAGTGTGGAGCCTGCTCGCCGGCCTCACTCAACCCCTGTTCCAGGGCGGGCGTTTAGCGGCTGAGCAGGCTCTGACGCAGGCCGAGCGCCACGAGGCCTGGGCGTCCTACGCCCAGGCGGTGCTGACTGCTTTTCGCGAGGTGGAAACGGCGCTCGCCGCTGAAGCATGGTATCGAGAACAAGAAGCGGCCCTGCGGCGAGCCGCCGAGGAAGCCGGCGAGGCGGCGGCGCTGGCGCTGGATCGCTACCGCCAGGGGCTGGTGGACATCATCACCTTATTGGAATCGCAACGGCGGGCCTTCGACGCCGAGAGCGCCCGCCTGCGCACCGCCCGGGAGCGCCTTAATAATCGAGTCACCTTGTATCTCGCCCTCGGCGGCGACTTCGGCAATCCTGCCGGGGTGACGCCATGAAACGTATCCTGCGGATCGCTCTGCCGCTCATCGTGCTGGGGCTGAGCGCGGCGACCGGTCTGGCCTTGATCGCCACCGGCCCGGAAGCCGAACGCCGATTGCCTTCTCCTATGGTGCCGACGGTAGAAGTGCTGGAGATTCAGCCCCGCGACTATCCGGTGGTCGTGCATAGCCGCGGCACGGTGTCGCCGCGCACCCAGAGCACCTTGATTCCGGAGGTGGCCGGGCGCATCGTCGAGGTGGCGCCTAGCTTTCGCAACGGCGGCTTTTTCGAGGCGGGGGACGTATTGGTGCGTATCGATCCCCGCAATTATCAACATGCCCTCACCATGGCCCGGGCTGAACTCGCCCAGGCGCGGCTTGCCCTGAATGAGGAGCAAGCGCAGGGCGAGCAGGCTAATCGCGACTGGGAAAAGCTCGGCATGAAGGGTCAGCCCAGCGAGCTGGCGCTACGTCGGCCGCAGTTGGAGAGCGCCCGCGCCGCCGTGGCGGCGGCCACAGCGCAATTGCATCAGGCTGAGGCCGACCTGGAGCGCACCTTCATCCGGGCGCCCTATGCCGGACGGGTGTTGGAAAAACAGGTGGACGTGGGCCAGTATGTCGCCCCCGGCAATCCGCTGGCGACCGTCTACGCCGTGGATTACGTGGAGGTGCGCCTACCGCTGACCGACCGGCAGGTAGCCCTGGTGGATCTGCCGGAGACGTACCGGGGCGAGGCGCCGGCCGGTCCCGGTCCCGAGGTCACACTTTCGGCCATCACCGGTGGGCAAGTCTACCATTGGGAAGGGCGCATCGTGCGCACCGAGGGCGCCATCGACATCCGCAGCCGGCAATTGTTCGTGGTGGCCCAGGTGGACGATCCCTACGCCCGCCGCGCCGATAACCGTCCGCCGCTCAAGGTGGGCCAATTCGTGGAGGCGACCATCGCAGGGCGCACCCTGTCCGGGGTATTCGTGCTGCCCCGCGAGGCGGTGCGGGAGGAAAATGAAGTGCTCGTGGTCACCCCGGAAGGGCGCATCGAACGCCGGCAACTGGAGGTCATCTGGCGTGATCAAAATAATCTGGTGGCGGGCGGCGGTCTCGCCGCCGGCGAACGGCTCTCCCTAACGCCCCTGTCCTTCGCTGTCGATGGGGCGCCGGTGCGGGTGCAAGCATCGCGCAGGGCTGCGTCAACCGCCGGGGGAAGCTGAAATGAAAGGGATGATCGGCTGGTTCGCCGGCAATGGTGTGGCCGCCAATCTTCTCATGATACTGATCCTGTTCCTCGGCGCCTGGGCGCTCGCCGAGCGGATCCCGCTGGAGGTGTTCCCCGATTTCGAGCGCGACCAAGTGAGCGTGGCGGTGACTTATCGCGGCGCCACTCCGGCCGAGGTGGAGGAAGCGGTGGTGGTGCGCATCGAAGAGGCGATCGCCGACCTGGAGGGCATCGAGCGCATCGAATCCTCCGCCAATGAGGGCGCCGCTAAGGTGAGCGTGGAAGTGGAGAAGGGGCGCGATCCGCGCGCATTGCTCGACGACATCAAGAACCGAGTCGATGCCATCAACACTTTTCCCGCGGAGGTGGAGCGGCCGATCTACAGGGTCCAGGAATTCCGCCGCGAAGTCATCAGCGTGGTAGTCTCGGGCGATTTACCCGAGCGCGCGCTGCGCCGTCTGGGCGAGCGGGTCCGCGACGACTTAGCGGCGCTGCCCGAGGTCAGCCTGGTGGAACTGACGGGCGTGCGCCCCTATGAGATTTCCATCGAGGTGAGCGAACGCACCCTGGATCGTCACGGCCTGACCTTCGATCAGATCGTGGAAGCGGTGCGGCGCTCCTCGGTGGACCGGCCGGCCGGCTCCATCAAAACCCGCGGCGGCGAAATCCTACTGCGCACCAAAGGCCAGGCCTATGTGGCCGAGGATTTCGCGCGCATCACCGTGTTTACCCGCCAGGATGGCACCCGCCTCACCCTGGGCGAGCTCGCCAGCATCCGCGACGGCTTCGAAGAAGAACCCTTGTATGCCCAGTTCAACGGCCGCTCTGCGGTGTTGATCGAAGTCTACCGCACCGGCATGCAGAATGCCCTGGATGTGGGCCGCGCGGTGCAGGACTATGTGGCTGAAAACCGCGCCCGCATGCCGTCCGGCGTTACCTTGGACTACTGGCGCGATCGCTCGCGCGTCGTCAAGCTGCGCCTTCAAACCCTGCTCAACAGCGCTTGGCAGGGTGGGCTGCTGGTTTTCTTGTGCCTCGCCCTGTTCCTGCGCCTGTCGGTCGCGGCATGGGTGTGCGTGGGCATCCCCATCAGCTTTATGGGCGCGCTGGCGCTGATGCCTGAGTTGGGCGTCAGCCTCAATCTGATGAGCCTGTTCGCCTTCATCCTGGTGCTGGGCATTGTGGTGGACGATGCCATCATCACCGGCGAAAACATCTACACTCACCTTAAACGCGCCGAATCCGGGCTTGAGGCGGCGGTGCGAGGCGCCCAGGAGGTCGCTGTGCCCGTAACTTTCGGCCTGCTGACCACGCTGGCGGCTTTCATCCCCCTGTTGTTCATCGAGGGTCGGCGCGGACCTCTGTTCGCCCAGATCCCGCTGATCGTGATCCCCGTGCTGGTATTCTCCTGGATAGAGTCCAAGCTCATCCTGCCGGCCCACCTGCGCCACGTGCGAATCGGGCGCACTGCCCCGTCAAGCCGATGGCACAGGTTGCAACGGGCCGTGGCCGAAGGACTCGAGCAGGCTATCGGCCTTTATTACCGACCGCTGCTCGAACGGGTGCTGGCGCGCCGCTATCTGACTCTGGCGCTGTTCCTCGGATTGTCGTTCATCGCGGTTTGCTTCGTGATCAGCGGGCGCTACGGCTTCACTTACTTTCCGCGGGTGCAGAGCGAGACCGCGCGCGCCACCTTGAAGATGCAGACAGGCACCGCCGAGGCGGTGACGACCCGCCACGTGCTGCGCATGGCGCAGGAAGCCGAGGCGCTGCAGCGCCAGTACACCGACCCCGTCGCCGGCGAGCCAGTGATCCGCAATATCCTGACCAGCGTAGGCTGGGCGGCCGGTGGCGGCGCTGCGGGAGCTAGCGGCAGCTCTGAACTAGGCCAGGTAAGCCTGGAGCTCGCGCCGCCGGAGGAGCGCGCTCTGACAGTCACCACCAGCGAAATCGTCAGTGCGTGGCGCCGCGCCATCGGCCCCATTCCTGGCGCGAAGGAACTGAATTTCCGTGCCGAGATCGGGCGCGGCGGCGCGCCCATCGATGTACAGCTCACCGGCCAGAATTTTGCGGCCTTGAGCGAGGTGGCCGATGCCGTGCGGCGCCGTCTGGCCGAATACCCGGGCCTGTTCGATATCCAGGATAGCTTTCAGGACAGTAAAGCGGAGATTAAACTTGCCATCCGCCCCGAGGCGGAACTGCTGGGGCTGTCGGTCGACGATCTAGGCCGCCAAGTGCGCCAAGCGTTCTTCGGCGCCGAAGCTCAGCGCATCCAACGTGGCCGCGACGATGTGCGCGTGATGGTGCGTTACCCGGAAGCTGAACGGCGCTCGGTAGCGAGCCTCGATATTATGCGCATCCGTACCGCAGAAGGCGTGGAAGTGCCCATCGGCAATGTGGCCGAGGCGGCTTTGGGCCAAGGGTTTGCCACCATCCGCCGGGTGGACCGGCAGCGGGCTGTCGACGTGATCGCCGACGCCGACAAGGAGCAGGTCGATATCAATCGAATCGTCCAGGATTTGGAGAACTTCCTCGCCGACCTTATCCCTCGTTACCCAGGCGTGCGTTACCAATTCGAGGGTGAACTGCGCGAGCAGCGGGAATCCTTCGGCAGCTTGTTTTACGGCACCCTGTTCGTGCTATTTAGCCTCTATACCCTGCTCGCCGTCCCCTTGCGCTCTTACGCCCAACCGCTGGTCGTCATGCTGGTGATCCCATTCTCCTTCGTGGGTGCCCTGCTCGGACACCTGTTGCTGGGCATGAACTTCAGCCTTATGAGCATCATGGGTCTGCTGGCGCTCGCTGGGGTGGTGGTTAACGATAGCCTGGTGTTGGTGGATTGGATCAATCGCCGCCGGGCCGAGGGCATGGCGGTGGCCGAGGCGGTGCGCAGCGCTGGCATGGCGCGCTTTCGCCCCATCCTGCTCACCTCCCTGACCACCTTTGCGGGACTTGCCCCCCTCATCTGGGAGAAAAGCACCCAAGCGCAGTTCCTCATCCCGATGGCGGTATCGCTCGGCTTCGGCATCCTCTATGCGACGCTGATCAGCCTACTCTTAGTACCGGTAGGCTATCTGGTGCTGGAGGATCTCAAGAGACTGTTCGGCTTATCCGGTGAGCCTGTGAAATGCCCGGGCTAGAAATAAGTACCTGTGCATAAATTAGGGGGTGTAAGGGGCGCACCGGTGGTATTCCGCAAACCCTTTTTCTTCCCTGAAAAAAAGGTTTGCGGGTACTTCCCTATACCCTGGCTCCACACCACCGGCGCACCCCGGCGATGCCAGAAAACTTTATACATGGGTACTTAATGTAGCAATTCTCAATTTAACTTTCTCCACTGCCCGTGCCACAGCCTGTTAAATGCTATCGGCCACTTAAAAACGAGAATTGCTGTAAATATGGGCAGGCTATAGCGGGATAGGTGCCGAGCGGGTTAAAATATTTGGTTTAATAGAGAAATTGAATATTTTATCTTGGTGATGTTTATCCCGTAGCGGTCGTTATATCTAAACTTAGA
>JAFGTZ010000519.1 GCA_016938795.1 Chromatiaceae bacterium
AGCAGATTGATGACGATCTGGCGCAGCCGGTTGGCGTCGCCCACGAAAAAGCGCGGCAGTCGCGGGTCGATCGCGTGATGCAGGCGCAGCCCCTTTTCACGCGCCTTGAGAGTAATCAGGGACAGCGCTTCCTGAATGCAGTCGTGCAGATCGAAGACGATGGTCTCCAGCTCCAGCATGCCGGCCTCGATCTTGGAATAGTCGAGGATGTCGCTGATGAGCGCGAGCAGGGCGTTGCCGCTGGTCTCGATGGTGCGCACATAGTCGTGCTGGATGTCGTCGAGCGAGGTGTGCGCGAGCAGCTCGCTGATGCCGATGATGGCGTTGAGCGGGGTGCGAATCTCGTGGCTCATGTTGGCCAGGAACTCGCTTTTGGCGCGGTTGGCGGCATCGGCCGCCATCTTCGCCTGGGTCAACTCCGACTCGACCCGGCTGAGGCGCACCTGGGTATCGAGCCGCGCGGCCAGCTCGATCGGATCGAAGGGCTTGTTGATGTAGTCCACCGCCCCGGCGGTGAAGGCGCGCACCTTGTTGTCCACATCGGTGGCGGCGCTCAGCATGATGACGCGCGGGCGCGCAAGCGAGGGGTTGGACTTGAGGATCTCCAGCACCTCGAAACCATCGAGCCCTGGCATCATCACATCGAGCAGAATAACCTCGATCCCCGGCTCGGATTCCAGCAGCACCAGGGCATCGGTGCCGTCGCCGGCCTCCAGGATGCGGTACTGATCGCGCAGACAGGCGCTGATGTACTCGCGCGTGCTCGGCTCGTCATCGACGATCAGCAAAAGCGGACGCGCGTCCATTAGGCGCTCTCCCGGAAGCTCTCGATGAGTTCGATGAGCTGCTCGCGCTTGAACGGCTTGGTCACGAAGCCATCGGCCCCGGACTCGCGCGCGCGCTCCTCGTCAATCTGCTGGGTGGCGGCGGTGAAGATGATGATGGGGGTGTCGCGGGTGTGGCTGTTGCGCTTGAGGGTGCGGCAGATGTCATAGCCCGAGATGCCGGGAATCCAGGCATCGAGCAGCACTAGATCGGGCTTGCGGCTGATCGCCTCCTTGAGCGCGGTGGCGCTGGTCTGGGCGCTGAGGATGTCGTACTGATCCTCCAGAAGCTCGCTGGTGAAGGTGATGACATCGGGCTCGTCATCCACCACCAGGATCGAGAGTCGCTCATCCTCGGCCAGCTCCAGCCTGGGGCTGTGCGCCTGCTCGAAGTGCAGCACCTTGAAGGCTGGCGCCTCGCGCTCCA
>JAFGTZ010000087.1 GCA_016938795.1 Chromatiaceae bacterium
CCCAGCGCGGGACTGGTCGGCATCATCACCGACATCAGCGCCGAGCGCGCCGCCGCCGAGGCCCTGCGCGAGGCCAAGGAGGTCGCCGAGGCCGCCACCCGCGCCAAATCCGAATTCGTGGCCAACATGAGCCACGAGATTCGCACGCCCATGAACGCCATTCTTGGCATGCTCTATCTGGCGCTGCGCCACGATCTGGCGCCCGAGGTGCGCAACCAGATCGACAAGGCGCGCGGGGCGGCCCATGCCCTGCTCGGCCTGCTCAACGACATTCTGGATTTTTCGCGCATTGAGGCCGGCAAGCTCAGCATCGAGGAAACCGAATTCAGTCTTGAAGGCGTACTCGAACAGCTCAGCGACACCATCGGCTATCAGGCCGAACAAAAGGGGGTCGAATTCCTCATCCGCCACGATGTCGCCATTCCCGCGCGACTCATCGGCGATCCGCTGCGCATCGGGCAGATTCTGGTCAACCTGTGCGGCAACGCGCTCAAGTTCACCGAGGCGGGCGAGATCGAACTCGCCTTCCAGCGTCTCGACCGCAGCGAGGAGCGCATCCAGATTCAGATCTGCGTGCGCGATACCGGCATCGGCATGGAACCCGAGGTTCAGGCGCAACTGTTCGAGCAGTTCAGCCAGGGCGACCAATCCACCACACGCCGCTTCGGCGGCTCGGGTCTGGGGCTGGCCATCAGCCGGCGACTGGTCGAACTCATGGGTGGACGGCTCTGGATCGAGGACTCGCAACCCAACCGGGGCAGCACCTTCTGCTTTACCCTGCGCCTGGGCCTGCCCCGCGAGGATGGCCATGGGGCCCAGCTCGGAGAGGTCAGTCCGCTGCTCGCCGGGGTGCGCGCCCTGGTGGTGGACGACAATGCCGCCTCGCGCCAGATTCTCTGCGAGCTGCTCGGCGCGATGCGTATCCACGGCGAGAGCGTCGCGAGCGGCGCCGAGGCCATCGCCCGGCTTCAGGGCGCCGATCCGCCCTTCGATCTGGTGCTCATGGACTGGCGTATGCCGGGCATGAACGGAGACGAGGCGGTGCGCCACATTCACGCCGATACGCGCATCACGCAGCAGCCGCGCATCGTCATGGTCACCGCCTATGGTCGCGAGGATGTGATTCGCCTTGCCGAACGCGCCGGGGTCGATGGCATCCTCATCAAGCCGGTCTCGCCCTCGCCGCTGCTCGACACCCTGCTCGCAGTGCTCGGACGCGGCGCACCGCTCGACCCTGCGCCCGCGCGCCCGCGCCAGACGCCTTCGGGCGATGCCCGACTGGCCGGGGCGCGTCTGCTGCTGGTCGAGGACAATGACATCAACCGCGAATTCGCCAGCGAGCTGCTGCATACGCTCGGCATCGAGGTCAGCGAGGCGTGCGATGGATCCATGGCCCTGGAGCTGGTGCGCGCGCATCGCTTCGATGCCGTGCTCATGGATATTCAGATGCCGGTGATGGATGGGCTGGAGGCCGCGCGACGCATCCGCGCCCTGGCCCGCGAGCGCGGCGAGGAGCGTTTCGCGACACTGCCCATCATCGCCATGACCGCACTGGCTATGGCGCAGGATGCCGAGCGCAGTCTAGAGGCCGGCATGAACGATCACATCGCCAAGCCGATCGACCCCGACCATCTGATCGAGACCCTGGCGCGCTGGATGGAGAGACCCGAGCCCGGCGCGCGCGCCGCTCAAGCGCCGTCAGTCAGGCCCGAGACGCCGCCCGATCTGCGCGCCTTGGCGCATCTCGACGCGGCGGCCGGCATTCATCGCATGGCCGGCAAGGTCGATGCCTATCGGCGCCAGTTGCAGCGTTTTCGCGAACATTACGCAGATGCCGCCGAGCGTCTGCGCGAGCGGCTCGACGCGGGCGATCTGGCGGGCGCCGAGTCGCAGGTCCATGCCCTCAAGGGCGTGAGCGGAAACCTGGGCGCCAACGCACTCTATGCTATCCTGACCCGCATCGACACCCAGTTGCGTCAGGATCAGGCGCCCGATGCCGAGTTCATCGCCGGCATGGCCGAGGAACTCGGCGCCGTGCTGCGCGACATCGAGCGCCTGGCGCAGCGCGCCCCCCGCCCGGCGCGCGCCGAGCCGGGTTTGGAGGTCGAACAGCTTGCCGCGCGCCTGGAGCAGCTCGAAGTTGCGTTTCAGACGGACCTTGGCGCTGTGGAGCCGCTGCTCGACGAGCTCGCCGCCGCGCTCGCGGACAGCCCCCTGGCCGGCGACCTAGCCCAGGTCGCAGCGGCCTTCGAGGTGTTCGACATCGCCGCTGCTAGCGAGGCGCTCGCCCATCTGCGCGCCCGTTTGTCCTCTTCGTCAAGCAAGACGTCACCATGAGCCAGAGCACGCTGACACGCCCGCGCATCCTCATCGTCGATGACGTGCATGAGAACCTGCACGCGCTCATCCAGATGCTGCGCGCCGACTACGCCATCAGCGCCGCCACCTCGGGCGAGAAGGCGCTGGAGCTGGCGCGCGCCGATCCGCCCCCCGATCTGGTGCTGCTCGATGTGAAGATGCCCGGCATGGATGGCTATTCGGTGCTCGCCCGCCTCAAGGCCGACAGCGCCACGGCCGACCTGCCGGTGATCTTCGTCAGCGCCCTTGGCGAGGCCAGCGACGAGGCGCGCGGGCTGGCGCTCGGCGCCGCCGATTACATCACCAAGCCGGTCAACCCGGAGCTGCTGCGCCAACGGCTGCGCACCCAGCTGGAGCTGCGCCGCCACCGTCTCGGGGCGCGCGAGCCCCAGGGCGCCAGCGCGCAGCCGCTGCACGAACCCCCGGAACTCCTGGTGGTGGATGATGTTCCCGAGAACGTTCACCAGCTCATCGAGGTGCTCAGGGAAGACTACCGCATCCAGGTTGCCAGCACCGGCGCGACGGCGCTCGATATCGTCAAGGGTCCAAATCCGCCCGATCTGGTGCTGCTCGACGTGCTCATGCCCGGCATGGATGGCTACGAGGTCTGCCGGCACATCAAGTCGGCCCCGGCCAGCGCCCATATCCCGGTCATCTTCATCACCGTGACCGACGCGCTCGCCGACAAGCTGCTCGGCTTCGAGGCCGGCGCGGCGGACTATGTCACCAAGCCCTTCGACATCGAAGAAGTCCGCGCGCGCATCCGCACCCATCTGGAACTGGCGCGCCTGCGCCGCTCGCTCGAACGCGAGGTGGCGCGGCGTACCGCCCTGCTGCGCGAGAGCGAGGAGAAATACCGCATTCTGGCCGACTACTCGCCAAACTGGGAATACTGGGAGGCTCCGGATGGCGGCTATCTCTACATCTCGCCAGCCTGTGCGGAGGTCTCGGGCTTTGCCCCGAGCGACTTTTTCGCCGACTCAGGCCTCATGGAGCGCATCATTCATCCCGAGGATCGGGCGCTGTGGCGCGCCCATCACCAGGGCGAAGCCGCCCATGCCGCCGATGCACTGAGGCTGCGCATTCAGGCGCGCGACGGCAGCGAGCGCTGGATCGAACATCTGTGCAAGCCGGTGTTCGACGAAACGGGCCGTTTTCGCGGTCGGCGCGGCTCCAACAGCGACATCACCGAGCGCCATCTCGCCGAGCAGCGGCTCGACTATCTCGCCAACCGCGACCCGCTCACCGGCCTGCCCAATCGCGCCCTCTTCGCCGAACTGCTGCGCCAGCGCATCGAACAGGCCCGTCAAGGCGGCAACGCCTTTGCCCTGCTCCATCTCGATCTCGATCACTTCAAGACCATCAACGAGAGCCTCGGGCATAGCCTTGGCGACCGACTGCTGATCGAGGTGAGCGAGCGTCTGCGCGCCCAGATCGGCGAGAGCGACACCCTCACGCGCATTGGCGGCGACGAGTTCAACCTCATCATCGAGCCCGACGAGCAGCACGGCGGCGTCGATCTGCTCGCCCAGCACATGATCGAATCCCTCAATCAACCCTTCGTTATTGCGGAGCGCAGTCTCTACATCGGTGCGAGCATCGGTATCGCGCTCTATCCGGCGGACGGGCGCGATGGCGAAACCCTGCTGCGCAACGCCGACGCCGCCCTGCATCAGGCCAAGACGCGCGGGCGCGGCTGTCTGCACTTCTTCTCGCCCGAGCTGGCCGGACACGCTCGAGCGCGCCTAACGCTGGAGAGCGAGCTGCGCGTAGCCATCGAACGCGATGAGCTCAGGCTGCACTATCAGCCCCAAATCGACCTGGAAAGCGGCGCATTGATCGGGCTTGAGGCCCTGGTGCGCTGGCAGCACCCCGAGCGCGGCATGGTTCCGCCCAATGATTTCATCCCCTTCGCCGAGGAAAGCGGTCTGGTGACGCGCCTCGGCGACTGGGTGCTGCGCGAGGCCTGCCGTCAGCTCAGCGCCTGGTTGCGCGAGGGTCGCGGACCGGCCCAGATTGCGGTGAATGTCTCGGCGGTGCAGCTGTGCCGGGGCGATCTGCTCGGATCGGTGCGCGCGGCGCTCGATGCGAGCGGTCTCGATCCCGCCCGGCTGGAACTCGAACTCACCGAAAGCTCGCTCATACTCGATCGCGAACGCGCCTTCGCCACCATCGCCGCGCTGCGCGCGCTCGGCGTGCAGCTCTCCATCGACGACTTCGGCACCGGCTATTCCTCGCTCGCCTATCTGCAACAGCTCGATGTACAGCGGCTCAAGATCGACATGTCCTTCGTGCGCGATCTCCCCACCAACCCCGCCAACGCGGCCATCGTGCGCGCCATCATCGCGCTCGGCCAAAGCCTGGGGCTGGTGGTCATTGCCGAGGGGGTGGAGCGCGCGGACCAGGCCGAGCGGCTGCGCGCCTTCGGCTGCCACGCCATGCAAGGCTATCTGGTCAGTCGCCCCCTGCCGCTGGAAGAGATGACCGCCTGGCTGACCAGGGATCTCAAAGGCTAGGGCGCGGGAGCCTTCAAATCGTCATGGCCAAGACGCTTCAAGCTGTCATCGGTCTCGGCGTCGGAAGCCGCATGGGCAAGACTCCAAGCCATGGCTGACTCCAGATCGGCGGCGGCCTGGGAATCGAGCAGCCAGCGTTCGTTGTCAGGAATCAGGGTCGCGGTGCGCACAATCCAGACACCAGGCTCACGCTCTTCCACCAGCACTTGGCGGCCAGCGTATTGCTTGCCTAACGAGATCTGGCCATTGCGCCCGACAACCTTGACGATTGGAGACTGGGCCATGATAAAGCTCCCTGAAAGTACTACACGATTGACCAATCGCCATTTGGCATGGCCGCCCGACAGGGCGTCAGCCGCTCAAACAATGGGCATCAAGTCAGCTTAATAATGTCCGGGAATCCTCTCAAGCGGCCATGAAAGGGCACGGGATTTTGCTCTGTGCGAAGTCATGGCCGCCGCAGTGACGATTGTCCCCTGGGCAGACTTAGCCGCCTTGAGGGAAAAACAACGCCCGCAGCGCCTCGCCCGGATCACTCGCGCGCATCAAGGCCTCGCCGACCAGGAAGGCGTGTACCCCCTGGGCGCGCATC
>JAFGTZ010000520.1 GCA_016938795.1 Chromatiaceae bacterium
CTTCTTGCCCGGAAGGCGCAGATCGACCAGGCGCTCCAGTCCCTTCACCAGGGGCGCGAAACGGGCTGGGGGCTCGAAGGCGTCGAGGAAGTTCTTGAGATAGAGCCCCAGCTCGGTGTCGCCCGACATGCGCAGCCGGCGCTGAAAGAAGAGTGTGTCGGCATCCTCGCGGCGTGCGGCGAGCAGCAGAAATTCGCGCACGCCGCCGGCGATGGCAGCATCGGCGGGGGCCTCCTCGCCAAAGCCGCGAATGCGTCCATCACGCAGCCCCAAACGATAGCGCACCCCCAGGTCGTCAATCTCGATGGCGACGCGTCGCCCATCGAGAAAATCCAGTTCGCCATCGGCTAGCGACTCCTTCATGACCTCGTTGAGGATGCGCGCGAGGGTGCGACTGTGAAGGCCTGTGGGCACCAGGCGCAGGGGCAGACTCAGGGGATAGAGGAGAGGGTTGGAAGCGGTGGCGGACATCTGTGAGAATCTCGATTGGTTTTTTTTAAGACGATAGCCGTGAATTCTCGCCGCTCGCGCGACTCGACACAAGCGCGCGCGCGGGATGAAATAGACACTCCTTTCAGCTAACCGGGAAGTGTGCGCCTCATGGCTACCAGTCTGCTTGCCCTGCTCGACGACATCGCCAGCGTGCTTGACGATGTCGCGGTTCTCACCAAGGTCGCGGCCAAAAAGACGGCCAGTGTGGTTGGCGACGATCTCGCCGTGAATGCCGAACAGGTACACGGCATCCGCGCCGAGCGTGAGTTGCCGGTGGTCTGGGCAGTGTTCAAGGGATCGTTGCGCAACAAGCTCATTCTGGTGCCCACGGCGCTGCTCATCAGTGCCTTTGCGCCTTGGGCCATCCTGCCGCTGCTGATGCTCGGCGGGCTTTTTCTCTGCTTTGAGGGCTTCGAGAAGGTGGCCCACCGCTGGCTTGGCGATCAGGCGAGCGCCGAGGCCCACCGCCAGGAGCTGAGCGAGGCGCTTGCCGACCCTGAGGCCGATCTGGCCGCCGTCGAACGCGAGCGCATCCGGGGCGCCATCCGCACCGATTTCATCCTCTCGGCGGAGATTATCGTCATCACGCTCGGCACCGTGGAGCAGTCCTCGCTGCTGACTCAAACCCTGGTGATCAGCGCCATTGCGGCTGTGATGACGGTGGGCGTCTACGGACTGGTGGCCGGCATCGTCAAGCTCGACGATGCCGGCCTCTACCTCAGCCAGCGCACCGAGCGGGCTGCACGCCTGCTCGGGCGCGCCATGCTAGGCGCGGCGCCCTGGCTGATGAAACTGCTCGCGGTGGCAGGTACCATCGCCATGTTCCTGGTGGGCGGCGGCATCCTGGTGCATGGCATTCCGGGGCTTGGCGATCTACTCCACCATCTGGAGGCGGCGCTGCACCAGGCGGCGGGCGGCGCGACGGCGCTCCTTGGCGTGCTCACAATCGAGGCGCTGATTGGGCTGCTGGCGGGCGCTCTGGTGGCGGCTGCGGTTGGCTGGGTGCAGCGCCAGCGGGGTCAGGGCGCGGCCTCGGCCTGAGGCCAGGAGCGCGGCGTCGAGCCGCGCTCCATGCAGCCGGGAA
>JAFGTZ010000521.1 GCA_016938795.1 Chromatiaceae bacterium
ACAAGACGACGCAGCCGCCGGCCCGAGGTAGGCGACTCATCCGCCTTGGGCGTGCCGCGCCTTGCCAGCGTACCCCGGATGGCCCTGGGGTTGGCGCGCTACCTCGGCAAGATGCGCGGCGCCAAGCCGGAATTGAAAGCGCGCGCAAGCCTGAGCGAGATTCTGTGGTCGTGGCTTGGCGCCCTCCTGGGCATCGGCGCCCTGGTCTGGCTGAACCAGCAGTATTTCGAGGGCACCGATCTGACCCTCGTCATCGGCTCGCTGGGCGCCTCGGCGGTGCTGCTCTATGGCGCGCCGGGCAGTCCGCTGGCACAGCCGCGCAATCTCATCGGCGGACATCTCATCTCGGCGCTGGTGGGCGTGAGCGCCTGGCAACTCCTCGGGGATCTGCCCTGGCTGGCGGCGGGCGTGGCCGTCGCGACCGCCATCGCGCTCATGCAGGCCAGCCGCACCCTGCACCCGCCCGGCGGCGCCACGGCGCTCATCGCGGTGATGGGCTCATCGCAGGTTCACGCCTTGGGCTATGTCTACTGTCTGGTGCCCGCCTTGCTGGGCCCGCTGATCCTGCTCGCGGTGGCGCTGGTGGTCAACAATATTCCAGCTGCGCGGCGCTATCCCGAGCATTGGTGGTAGCCCATCCAAGGGCGCAAGGGCGCGCAGGCCGCATATCGTCTTGAAACACCTCCGAGGTCGGCGCAAGATTTCGCCTGTCATCTTAAAGAGTTCGGGAGGCTTTGTATGTCGAGCGCGGCCCTGATCGAGCACTACAGGCTGGAGGATTACCGCCAGTGGGAGGGGGATTGGGAACTGATCCGTGGCGTGCCGCTGGCCATGGCGCCCTCGCCGGGTGTTGAGCATCAGCGCATTGCGCGGCGCTGCTTGCGTCAGTTTGATGAGGCCTTTGACCAATGCCCGAATTGCGAGGTCTTTTACGAAATCGACGTTGAGTTCTCGGCGGATACCGTGGTGCGCCCCGATGTGCTGGTGGTTTGCGATCCGCTCGATGGCGACCGCATTACCCGTGCGCCGGCGCTGATCGCCGAGGTGAGCTCGCCGAAAACCGCCCGGCGCGACGAGCAGGCCAAGTTCAACCTCTATCGCGACGAGGGCGTTGGGTACTATCTCCTGATCTATCCCGCCCAGACCAAGGTGAAGGTCTATCGTCTGGTTGATGGGGACTATCGCAAGGTGGGCGATTTTCAGCGCGAGCGCTGCCCGATCGAGCTGCCCCAGTGCTCGATTGAGCTGGATGTCGGGCGTCTCTGGGGGCCGCCGCCTCAGGTCTGAAAGGCGCGCGAGGTCTCGCTGGCCGGGTGGCCTTGATTCGGATCAAGTCGCCCGAGCGGACAGGCTGTCAGGCTTGGAACCATCGAACAGCGACGAGCCGACGGCTCGGCTGTTCAGGTCCAACCGAGGAGCGAGTCCGCCATGAGTATGTTCTGTTTCCAATGTGAAGAAGCCTCCAAGGGCGAGGGCTGCACCACCAAGGGTGTCTGCGGCAAGCTCTCGCGCACCGCGCAGTTGCAGGATCTGCTGGTCTATCTGCTCAAGGGGCTGGCGGTTGTGGCCGATGAGGCGGCCAGCCAGGGCAAACCCGATCCGGGCCTGGGGCGCTTCGTCGCCGAGGCGCTCTTCATGACCATCACCAACGCCAACTTCGACGACGCGCGTCTGGAAACCCGCATCCAGTCCATCATCGCCCGGCGCGATGCGCTCAAGGCCGCCATCGGCTTCTCCAGCCATCTGGATGCCGTCAACTGGACCGGCACCCTCGATCACTACGAGGCCAAGGGCATGGTGGTGGGCGTGCTCTCCCAGAGCGACGAGGACGTGCGCTCGCTGCATGAGCTGCTGGTTTACGGGCTCAAGGGCATGGCCGCCTATGTCGATCATGCCGCCGTGCTCGGCT
>JAFGTZ010000522.1 GCA_016938795.1 Chromatiaceae bacterium
GCGCCATGGCTGAGGGTGACGCGCTCCTGATCGAATGTGGCTGGTGGCTGGCTGTGGCGGCTCATCGTCGCTGAACTCTGTTTATACCCATCGCAGGTGGATTGATCGGTGAGTCTAACTCCCTCATCGGAGGCAGCCACTCGGATCCGGTTGCGCACCTAGCGGGATCGCGCCTTCGATACCAGATCGCCATCGGCGGTGTGCAGATCCAGCTCGGGCAGCACCACTCCCGCGCTGGCGTCGAGCTGAATATCGCCGCGCGCCAGCACGATCTCGATCCGCTCCCAGTCGGCAGGCGCGAGCTGGAGCTTCAGCCGGGTATCGCGCTCGCTGAACAAGCCCCGATGGCTGATGCGATAGACCAGACGCTCTCCCTCAAGCACGAGCGCGGTCTCGGCACGGCTCCAGGGCAGCCCGAAGCCCCGCGCATCCAGTCGCAGCCGGGCACGCCAGGGCGGATTCTCCGCCCAGTCCAGGGTGACCGTTGCCGTGTCGGCCTCGATGCGCAGCACGCGCGGCTCGGGGCTGAATTCGCCTGTGTCGATCAGCTCCAGCCCGGAGCGCTTCAGGGGGGTGGCGAAGAGCACCCCGACCAGCATCAAGACGGCAAGCCCCAGTTGCGCCAATGCGAACCACGGCGAGCGGCTTCCCGGCAGCACCTCGGCATCGCGCTCCCGCTCGCGCCGGGGCAGGCGCAGAATGCCTGCGTACAGCACAAGGGCCACGCCATGCACCATGACCGCCGACCAGATCACATCGGAGAGAAAATGATCGCCCGCCGCCATGCGCGCAACGCCAAGCAAGGAACCCAGGCTCAGGGCGGCGATGAGCGCAAGCCAGGCCAGCCGCGGGCGACGGCGCTGCCAGATGAGAAAGAAGGCACTCAACGCAAAGCCCACCGAGCTGTGGCCGCAGGGAAAGGATTTGCCGTGACCCGACTCGCCCATCATCAAGGGGGGCAGATAGTCGCGGGTGCCGCCCAGCTCCTGAACCTGATGCGGGCGCGGACGTCCCCAGTGGTCCTTGAAAATGCCATTGACCACCAGCCCCGGACCAAGCACCAGGGTCGCGATGAGAAAGATGGCATGCCAGCGACGCCGGCGCAGCGCGGCATGATAGGGCCCCAGCATCAGCACCAGCAGCGACCCCAACAGCAGGAGCGCCGTGAGCAGGGGCGCACTGGCGTAGAGCAAGGTCCAGAGCGGGGTCTGAGCCTCGAACCAGGGATCATCCGCAAGCGGATGATGGAAGAGCCCCGCGACCCAAAGATCCAGATCGCTCAGCCAGAACGGCAGGGTTCCGAGCAAGGCGAGCAGACCCAGCATCAGAAGCTGCGCGCGCCAGCCCCAAGGGGGCGTTTGATCCCGTACGGATGGGGTGGACTCGGTCATGATAGGAAGCGCGGCAAGGGATTGCGCCCTCGGGGCGAAACAGACCGTCGCCGTCAAACCCCCGAGAGGTTGGCGCGGTCACACGGATCCCGCCACGCCGCATCGTTGCGGCGCGTGGCGGAATAGGGTCTGATCACTGGAGGGGGTTAATCCGCGACGTTCTCGCCCCCCTCGTCGGCGTCCCTTGGCTCAGGGCCGAACTCGGCCTGGCTTGCGGCCAGCGCCAGAATGGTCTCGCGACCGCGCTCGTCGGTGCCGCGAAAGTAGTCCACCAGCGCGAGCTCCTGATCGGAAAAGGGCCCCCGATCATCGAGACAGAGCAGATAGGTTGGGGTCACGGTACCTAGAGCGATGGACAGCTCATGCGCCTCTTCAAGCCCCATGCGGCGAATGCCCTGCTCGTAGTTGCTGATACGCGACTTCGAGAGGGCGTTGGTACGGGCGGAAAGTGCGGACAGGCTGAGCTTTTGCTCGTGCCGGGCGTCGCGCAGACGCTGCCCGATGCGTTTGGTTAGATCCATAGGTTTTTTAATCAAACTCGTTGTCGGCTGATACACAATTTGATCGATAAGCAGCGGTCAAGTTCATCCTTGAGCCGGTTCCGACAGACGTCCAAGGTGTGCGGGGAACTAAACCGCCGCGATCACCCATGACGCGGGATATCCACCCCGTCTTGCCACAGGCGCCAGAGCCACGCCCTTGGGTCGATCAACCCAGCAGGGCGTCCTCCCACTCAGTTTCGCCCACCGCGCGCGGTGGCGATTCAACAACCTGGTCGGAAAACATCTGATCCAGGGTTTTCATGAAACATTTGGTTTGCGGCGAAAGAAACTTCCCACGCCGCTGCACAATTCCATAGCTGCGCTTGGGAAAATACTGATCGAGCGGAATGCTATTGAGCCGCTCTTCTCCCGTCAGGCAAACATCGGTGACGATGGAAATGCCCAGCCCAAGCTCGACATATTTCTTGATGACCTCCCAACCACCCGCCTCCAGGGTGACGTGATAGGCCAGATTGTGCTGCCTGAACACCAGATCGACCATGCGCCAGGTGCTGAGATGGCGCGGCGGCAGAATAAGCCCGAAGGGGGCAATATCCTCAAGGGTCACCTCTTGTCGGCCCGCCAGGGGATGCTCCAGTGGCGTGATGAGCGTCGGGCGATAGGTCACGAAGGGGCGATAACTGATGTCATCGGGCACCTCCAGCATGGAACCCACCGCCAGATCCACCTCATCAGCGCGCAGCATGGCCAGCCCGTCGCGCCCGGTGACATTGTGCAGCTTCAGCTCGATGCCGGGATACTGATCGACAAAGGCGCGCACCGGATCGGGCAGGATATAGAGGATGGTCGATTCACCTGCCGCGATATTGAGCACCCCCTGATCGACACGTCCGCTCTGAATGGCGAAGGTCTCGTGCAGCTTGTCCATGCCCTCGACAAGCGGCTCTGCCATTTGAAAGAGTAGCTCACCCTCGGGCGTGAGTTTGATCTTTGGCCCGCGCCGCTCGAATAGCACAGTCCCAAATTCACGCTCGAGCGCCTGAATCTGCAAGGAGACGGTCGGCTGACTGAGAAAGATTTTTTCAGCCGCAGCGCTCACGCTGCCGGTGCGCGCCGCATGACAAAAGGCGCGCAATTGTTTCAGGCGATTTTGTTTGTAATGTATTTGAGAGCCAGTCGCCATGGTCATCTCCATCCTTTATACCAGAACAAGGGTCGATGGTAGCCCATGGTCGTTATTGAGAAAAGCAATAGACTTTCAACTCAGCTACCCGAGGGATCAAAACACTCAGTCCTCATCGAGCTGCGCCAGAATATCGCGCGCCACACGCCGCTCTTCCTCATCTCCCTCTTCGAGCACCTCGTAGAGCACCTGGCGCGCGGCGACATAACTGCCAAGCTCGCGCAAGCGATTGGCGCGGCGCAGCTTTTCCTCGACCGAATTGATGCCGGCGCCCGAGGCCGGAGCCACCACCGGCGGATCGAATTCATCCAGCTCTACCTCGCTGGGCGTGGTCCATGCCGAGGCCGCACCCGCCGCACGCGGCGCCAGATCCCCGCTCGACGCCGGATCAGGTGGCGTGTCCGGGGTAGTCGCATTCGCCAGCAGCAGACGCGAGAAGAGAATTCCCAGCTCGAAGAGCAGCCACATGGGAATGGCCAGCAGCGTCTGCGAGATGACATCCGGGGGCGTGAGCAACATGCCCACCACAAAGGTGCCCACAATGACATAGGGCCGCTTGGAGGCGAGTGCATCCGGCGTGGTCAGGCCCAGCGAAATCAGCAAAATGGTGGCGATGGGAATCTCGAAGGCGAGCCCAAAGGCGAAAAAGAGCGTCAGCACAAAGTCCAGATAGGCCGAGATATCGGTCATCATGGCCACACCCTCGGGTGTGGTGCCGATGAGAAAGCTGAAAATCAGCGGAAAGACCACAAAATAAGCGAACAGCATGCCCAGATAAAAGAGCAGGATGCTGGAGATGAGCAGGGGCACGGCCAGGCGCTTCTCATGCCGGTAGAGCCCGGGCGCCACAAAGGCCCAGAGCTGATAGAGCAGATAGGGCATGGCCAGAAAGACCGCCGCCACCAGCGCCAGCTTGAAAGGCGTGAGAAAGGGCGCCGCCACCTGGGTGGCGATCATGGTGTTGCCTTCGGGCAGTCGCGCCATCAGGGGCGTGGCAACGAAGAGATAGAGCTTGTTCGCGAAGGGAAAGAGCGCGAGCACCACCACGGCCACGGCCACAAGCATCCGCAGCAGCCGATCACGGAGCTCGATCAGATGGGAGACAAAGGGCTGTTCAGCGCCCGGTTCGTCGGGATGCGTGGAAGGAAGCATGGATGTCGTGGATATCGAAGGAAATGAACCGTTCCCGGCCTGGGCCGGGATTCAGTGCGCCCGGGTGATCGCGGCGTCAATCCGATGAGCGCGCGGACGTGGATGAAGCAGACGGGGTGGCGCCGGCGGACGCGGCAGGCTTGGATGACGCGGCATCCGGAGTCTCAAGGATGGAATGGCTCGCCATGGAGCGCCCTTGCTGCTCGACAATCTGGCGCAGTTCATCGGCCTTGAGTTCGCGGTCAATCTCGTGCTTGACCGAACTCAGGGTGCGCCGCGCCTTGCCCACCCAGAGCCCTGCCACACGCGCAATGCGCGGCAGACGCTCGGGCCCGATCACCACCAGTGCCACCACGGCGATGAGCACCAGCTCCCAGAAGCCCCACTCCATCATCTTGGTATCCGCCCGCGCAAGGGTGCGCCCCTAGCCCTTGGACTTGTCACCGGCCTGTTCCCGCGACGCGGTGACTGCATCGGGGGCGGACGCGGCCTGCGCACTTGAGTCGGCAAGACGCTGCTCCTGCGCGCCCTGCTCTTCTTTGTCGGCATCGCTCATGGCGCTCCGAAATCCCTTGACCGCATTGCCAAGATCGGCGCCGATATTCTTCAGCCGCTTGGTGCCGAACAGCAGCAGCACGATCACCAGAATGATGAGAAGCTGCCAGATACTGATGCCACCCATGCCCATGCGTTCCTCCAGATCGCCCGCTAGGGGCGCTCAAGGTTCAGTGTCTTTAAAGCCGGGCGCCGATATTGAAAGCCAAACGCCGCCCCTCCGAGTTGTCTGGCCTTAGGTTGATGGAGCGCAATCAAGGCGCCGCTGTCAAGGCCGATCCGACATCATAGCGCAATCGCCTCGCGGCGGGCAGTCCCGCGCCGCCATCAGCCCTTGCGCGCCGCCTTCTCCTCCAGACCCGAAAGCCCGAAACGCCGATCGAGTTCGGCCAGCACGTCCGCCGGCCCCAAGCCCTGATGCGCGAGCAGCACCAGGGAATGAAACCAGAGATCGGCCACCTCGTAGCAGATCTTCTCCGCATCGCCATCCTTGGCGGCCATGACGGTTTCGGTCGCCTCCTCGCCAATTTTTTTCAGAATGGCGTCGAGCCCCTTGGCATAGAGACGCGCCACATAGGAGCTCTCGGGATCGGCCCCCTTGCGCGCCTCCAGCACCTCGGCAAGTTGTTCGAGTACATCGCTCATGATTTGGGGCTGTCCTCATAGATGGCCTGTGGATCGCGCAGCACCGGCTCGACCTCGCGCCAGACGCCCGAGGCGTCGAGTTCGCGATAGAAGCAGGAATGGCGCCCGGTATGACAGGCGATGCCGCCAAGCTGCTCGACTTCGAGCAACACCACGTCGCCATCGCAATCGAGCCGGATCGCGTGCAGGCGCTGCTGGTGACCCGACTCCTCACCCTTGTGCCAGAGCCGCCCGCGCGAGCGCGACCAGTAAACGGCATGACCGCTCTCGCGGGTGAGGCGCAGCGCCTCGCGGTTCATCCAGGCCATCATGAGCACCACGCCGCTGCCCTGCTCCTGGGCGATGGCCGCGACCAGCCCCTGGTCGTTCCAGCGCACGGCATCGAGCCAGTCCTCGCCACTCATGCGCCCGCCTCCGTGAGCTGATCGAGCAGACGTTGCCCGACGCCAAAGTCAAGCGTGCCCTCGTAGATGGCGCGCCCGGTAATGGCGCCGCTCACCCCGCTTGCCGCAATGGCGGCCAGGGCGCGCAGATCGTCAAGTTCGCTGATGCCCCCCGAGGCGATGACCGGGATGCGGATCACCTCGGCGAGGGCGCGGGTGGCCGCGATGTTGGGACCGCCGAGCATGCCGTCGCGCCCGATGTCGGTATAGATGATGGCCGAGACGCCATCGTCCTCGAAGCGCCGCGCCAGATCCTCGACCCGATGCTCGGTCACCTCGGCCCAGCCATTGATGGCCACCTGCCCCTCGCGCGCATCCAGCCCCACCATGACGTGACCGGGAAAGGCGCGACAGGCGCGCGCCACAAAGGCCGGTTCGCGCACCGCCTGGGTGCCGATGATGCAGTAGGTGACGCCGGCATCGAGATAGGCCGCCATGGTGCGCTCGTCGCGAATGCCGCCTCCGACCTGGATGGGCATCCCGGGATAGGCGGCGGCGATGGCGCGAATGGCCTCGCCATTGACCGGCTCGCCGGCAAAGGCGCCGTTAAGATCGACCAGATGCAGACGGCGCGCACCGGCCTCGACCCAGCGCGCGGCCATGTCCACGGGGTCATCGGAAAAAACGGTTTCATCCTCCATGCGTCCCTGGCGCAGACGCACGCAGCGGCCATCCTTGAGGTCGATCGCGGGAATCAGCAGCACGATA
>JAFGTZ010000523.1 GCA_016938795.1 Chromatiaceae bacterium
ATCCTCCGCGATCGGCCGCACCTCGACGCAGCCCAGGCGCCCCGGCGGAATCTTCGCAGCGATCCGGATTGCTTCGTTCAGGTCCCTAGCTTCGATCAGGTAGAAGCCGCCCAGCTGCTCCTTCGTCTCGGTGAAAGGGCCTTCGGCGATGAACACCTTGTCCTCCCGGAACCGGATGGTCGCCGCGGTGTTGACGGATTGGAGGCGCTCGCCAGCGATCAACTGACCGTTCTTCCTGAGCGCCTCGCCATAAGCCAGGCACTCGCCGGCGACGGCGTCCAGCGCCTCTCGCGGCATCGCCTCCAGCTGCTTTTCTTCGCAATAGATCAGGCATAGATATTTCATGACTCACTCCGAATCGTGGGTGGAAGTTCTGTGGCTACCCGATAGTCGTTTGGCACAATCCGAAATCGACACCGTTCGATGGCGTGCTCTCTCAAGCCGTCAGCTCGCCCAGCCGCCGTTCGAGAAACCGCCGCTCCGGCGCCTGGCGCGCGAGGGTCAGGGCCCGCTCATAGGAAGCGCGGGCGTCCGCCACCCTGCCCAAGCGCCGGCACAGATCCGCCCGCGCCGCGTGCGCCAGGTGATAGTTGGCCAGGTCGCCCCGCGCCAGGATGGCCTCGATCAAGGCCAGACCGGCCGCAGGGCCATCGCGCATCGCCAGCGCCACGGCGCGGTTGAGCTCGACCACGGGCGAGGGATCGGCGCGCCTGAGCACGTCGTACAGCCCGACGATCTGGGCCCAATCGGTCGCGGCGGCGCTGGGCGCCTCGGCATGCACCGCCGCGATGGCCGCCTGCAGCGTGTAGGGGCCGAAGCGGCGCGATTTGAGGGCCCGTTCCACCAGCGCCACGCCTTCGGCGATCTGCTCCCGGTTCCACAACGCGCGATCCTGGTCGGCGAGCAGCACGATGTCGCCCGTCGGCGAGGTGCGCGCGGCGCGCCGCGATTCTTGCAGCAGCATCAGCGCTAACAGTCCCGCCGCTTCGGGCTCGGGCAGCAGCTCGACCAGCAGCTTGCCTAAGCGGATCGCCTCGCCCGACAAGTCGGGCCGGGTCAGCGATTCGCCCGACGAGGCGGCGTAGCCCTCGTTGAACACCAGGTAGATCACTCGCAACACGCTGTCGAGGCGCTCGGGCAGCTCGGCGGGCGACGGCACCTCGTAGGGAACGCGCGCCGCCTGGATCTTCCTTTTGGCGCGCACGATGCGCTGGGCCAGCGTGGGCGCGGGGATGAGGCAAGCATGGGCGATTGCTTCCGTGGTGAGATCGCAGACTTCGCGCAATGTGAGGGCCACCTGGGCGTCCGGCGACAGGGCCGGGTGGCAGCAGGTGAAGATGAGCCGCAAGCGATCGTCCTCGATGCTCTCGTCTTCCCCCGCGGCCTCGTCGATGGCGGCATCGACCGGTTCGGCGACATCCGCCAGCGCGTCGAGACGGGCGCGCCGGCGCAGTGCGTCGATGGCCTTGAAGCGCCCCGCCGACACCAGCCATGCCCGGGGGTTGGCCGGCACGCCGTCGCGCGGCCATTGCTCCAGCGCGGCCCGGAAGGCGTCGTGCAGCGCTTCCTCGGCGAGGTCGAAATCGCCGAGCAGACGGATCAAAGTGGCGAAGATGCGGCGCGACTCGGAGCGGTAGACGGCGTCCACGATCCCGCGCACCGCCTTGTCCTGATCTTCGGTCATCAATGCCAAACCCGCCCTGGTCAAACGGCCTGCGCCATGTTGTAGGTGATCACATTGATCGCAGCCCCTTGAGGATCTTGCAGGACGCAGAAACGTCCGACCCGGGGGATGTCCTGCGGGGGCACCAGGACCTTGCCGCCCAGCTCCTCCGCGAGCTTGGCCGCGGCGTCCACGTCCTCCACCGTGACATAGACGCCCCAGGATGGACGCATGTCTTGGCAGCCGGACGGCATGGCCATGATGCCCCCCATCTGCTCGCCGCCGTATTTCACCAAGGTGTACTCCAGGCCGGGCACGGGCGCAGGTTCCAGGGTCCAGCCGAAAAGCCGGCTGTAAAAGCGCTTGGCGTCCGGGACGTCGGTGGTCATCAGCTCGCACCAGCTGAATGCGCCGTGTTGCCTGTATTTGTCATCCATAGTGATCTCCTTAAGTTTCATGGGTCAAAGCCGATGGACGGCTCTACGGGTTTAGAGGTCATAGATAGTCGTTCGAGCAAGCTCAGAATCGACATCGAGTTTGTCTTACCGCGCCCGCTCCTCTACCGCCGCCCGCGCATAAAGGTATAACGCCAGACTGACGAGGAATAGGGCGTACCACGTCCAGTTCCGTCCGGGGATGAAATGGGAGGAGATATGCAGGAGAAAAATATCCATCCAGGGTTGATGGGGCAGCCACTGAAAATTCCACAGGATATCCGGGAACATAGCGATGATATGGCCTGAAAGCAACCAGAGCAGCGGAAACCGGACGACTCGACCGGACCGATAGGTAAGAAGCGCCATGACGATAAGCGCGGCCGAAGCGCCCACGAAGAAATGGAGGAACCAGTGG
>JAFGTZ010000088.1 GCA_016938795.1 Chromatiaceae bacterium
CAACTGCGCTAGAGGCCGTGCAACGGCCCGGGCCGCGCGCCCGGGCCATGCGAGACGAAACGCCTAACCTTGCCAGATCGCAATGCGCACCAGACAGCCGTTCGTCTATGGTGCGTTCTTCTTTGCGCCGTGCGCCTGCTCCACCGCCCAGGTGATCCCGCCCCCTCTGGGGCGTCATTGCGCCGCGCCATTTCCAGGGTCATCAACAGCCTCCATGTCAGTTTCCAAGGCCCGTGATCTCGGTGCTGCCAGCGATCTCGAACGTCGGCTGCGGCAAGCCGAGGCGGTGTATGCCAATACCTCCGACGGCGTGCTGATCACCGACGCCGCTGGCGTTATCGTCTCGGTCAACACCGCCTTCAGCCGCATCACTGGCTACAGCGCATCCGATGTGCTGGGCCAAAAGCCCAATCTGCTGAATTCGCATTGGCACCCGCCAGGCTTTTTCATCGGTCTCTGGCGTCAGCTACGCCGCACGGGGCGCTGGCGCGGCACAATCTGGAACCGGCGCAAGGATGGCGAGATTTATCTCCAGCGCATGACGATTCAAGGTGTGCGCGGCAGCAGCGGCGAGCTGTTGAGTTACGTAGGCGTCTTTGCCGATCACAGCGCCGCCCTCGTCTCACCCCAGCGGGAGGACTCGCTCACCCACTACGATCCGCTCACCCGGCTTCCCAACCGGCTCTTGTTCAATTCGCGCCTTGAGCACGCCATTGATCTGCGTCGGCGCAAACGCACGCCGCTGGCGGTTTTTCTGGTCGATCTCGACCGTTTCTCGCACATCAACATCAACCTGGGCCACCAGATTGGGGATGAGGTGCTCCAACAGGTCGCCCGCCGGCTGCGCGCCGAGATTCGCCCCGCCGACACCCTCGCCCGGCTGGGCGCGGATCAGTTCGCCCTCTTGTTCGAGGATGTGCGCCGCATTCAGGACGCCCAGTCCATTGGCCAGCGCCTGCGTGAGGTGCTGCGCCGCCCCATTCAGGTCAGGGGGCACGAGCTGTTCGTCAGCGCCAGTCTTGGCATCGCCTTCGATCCAGGGCGCGGCTACGAACACCGTATCCTGCTTGCCCATGCCGAGTCCGCGCTGCGCCAGGTCAAGACAGCGGGGCGCGGCGGTTTGAGCATTCATGCCGGACAGGCCAGCGACTCGACCGCCGAACGCCAGCGACTCTTTGAGCTGCTGCGCACGGGCATCGGAAAAAACGAGTTCCATCTCTACTACCATCCCTGCATCGACCTCGAATCCGAGCGCTGGAGCGGCGCCGAGGCGCGCATTCGCTGGCGTCAACCGCTGCTTGGCATGGTGCCGCCCGAGCGCTTCCTGACCGGAGAGCACAGCAGTGGATTCATGGCCGAGCTTGGCCAGTGGATGCTCTCGCAGGTCTGCGCTCAGGCGCGCGACTGGCTTGATCGCGAGACGCCAATCAGCACCCTGACAGTCGAGATCAGCGAGGCGCTCATTGTGCATTCCGATCTGGCGCAACTGCTTGAGCAACTGCTGCTCGACCATGGGCTCCCCGGCGATCTGCTCGAACTGGCCTTCAGCGAATCGCTCTTGTTTCGTCATGGCGAGCGTCTGCGCACCATCTTCAACGCGCTCGATCATCTCGGCATCCGCCTGACCCTGAGCGATGTGGGCGCGGGTTGGATGGCGCCCGGACTGATGCGTCGCCTGCCCATCAGCACGCTCGCCATCCATCCCGCCCTGATCGAATCCATGCAGGAGTCCATCGAGGATCGCGATCTGGTGCAGGCGCTTATCGCACTCGGCCAGGCGCTCAATCTCGGCATCATGGCCAAGGGACTGCGCACGCCCGAACAGCGCGACATGCTGCTCAGCATGGGCTGCCAGCGCGCCCAGGGCGAACTCTACAGCAGCGCGATTGGCAACGAACAGCTCGAACAGCTGCTCCAGACCCGGCCCAAGGCGCTCAAAACGCAAGCGCGGTTCTGAAGGCGGCCCGGCTCAGTCATCCTCTACCGGACGCGCCCAGAGATCGTGCTCGGTGGCGTCCGTGACCTCGACCTCGATGAAATCGCCGGGTTCGCTGTCCCAGGCGCCCGGTACCACCACCACGCCGTCAATCTCGGGCGCATCGGCAGGGCCGCGCGCGAGCAGCCGATCATCGCGCACCTCATCGACCAGCACGATGAGCCGCGCGCCGATGCGCGCAGCGAGCTTTTCGCGGCTGATGGCCGCCTGCACCGCCATGAAACGCTCCAGCCGCTCCTGCCTGACCTCCTCGGGGAGGGCGCCGGGCAGGGCGTTGGCGGCCGCACCGGCAACCGGCGAATAGGCGAAACAGCCCACCCGGTCGAGCCGCGCGGCGCGCAGAAAGTCGAGCAGCTCCTCGAACTCGGCCTCGGTCTCGCCCGGAAAGCCCACGATAAAGGTGCTGCGCATCACCAGATCGGGGCAGTCGGCGCGCCAGCGCGCCAGCCGCTCCAGCACCCGCTCGCTTGCCGCCGGGCGGCGCATGGCGCGCAGCACACGCTCGCTGCCGTGCTGAAGCGGCATGTCGAGATAGGGCAGGATGTGGCCCTCGGCCATGAGCGGGATGAGCCGATCGACATGCGGATAGGGATAGACATAATGCAGCCGCACCCAGGCCGGCAGTTCGCCGAGTTCGCGCGCCAGGGTGGCGATGTCCGAGCGCAGCGCGCGCGCCTGCCAGATATCGGTGCGATGCCCCAGATCCAGCCCGTAGGCGCTGCTGTCCTGGGCGATGACCAGCAGCTCGCGCACCCCGGCCTCGACCAGACGCCCGGCCTCGTCGAGCAGCTCGCCCATGGGTCGGCTGACCAGGGGACCGCGCAGGCTGGGAATGATGCAGAAGCTGCAATCATGATTGCAGCCCTCGGCAATCTTCAGGTAGGCGTAGTGGCGCGGGGTGAGCCGGATGCCCTGGGGCGGCACCAACGAGCTGAAGGCATCATGGGGCGCGGGCAGCTCGGCATGCACCGCAGCCATGACCCCGGCCAGATCCTGGGGGCCGGTCACCGCCAGCACCTCGGGGCAGGCGGCGCGCACCTGCTCGGCGCGCGCGCCCAGACAGCCGGTGACGATGACGCGGCCATTTTCGGCCAGCGCCTCGTCAATGGCATCGAGCGATTCCTCCACGGCCGACTCGATAAAGCCGCAGGTGTTCACAATCACCAGATCGGCCTCGGCATAGTCCGACACCAGCTTATAGCCCTCGGCGCGCAGACGGGTGAGAATGACCTCGGAATCGACGGTGGCCTTGGGACAACCCAGGCTGATGAAGCCAATGCTGGGGGCGGTCGTGTCGTGGGGTGAAATCTGCACGTGTCGGTACTCGGGGATCAAACTGAATTGCGCGCTATTATAGGGTCCACAGCCTGCTCAGGCGCCGCAATCGCGTCACTGCCCGGCTAAATCGCATCTTGGAACACATCATGGTCAGGTGAAGATGATTCGGCGACCCATCCTGAACGCCCGGCACTCGCCCCGCGATGATGCAACCCCAGCCAGGAGAGGAGACGCGTGAAACACGGCCATCGGCTCACACTTGGCCTCGCGCTCCTGCTCCTGCTTGGCGCCTGCCAGCCCACGCCCCCGCCCATCCGCGTGGGCGCGCTCTATTCGCTCAGCGGCACCATGGCGGTGAGCGAGCGGGCGCTGCTCGACAGCCTGCGGCTCGCCATCGAGGAGCTTAACGCCGCAGGCGGCCTGCTCGGCCACCCCCTGGAGCTGGTGGTGGCCGATGGGCGCTCCGATCCCGAGATTGCCGCGAGCGAGGCCGAGCGTCTCATTGCAACCGAAGGGGTCAGCGTGCTCTTTGCCTGCTGGACCTCGGCCTGCCGCAAGGCCGTGCGCCCCGTGGTCGAACGCCACAATCACCTCATGATCTACGCCGTGCAGTATGAGGGCCTGGAGCAATCCGAGCACATCCTCTACACCGGCGCGGCGCCCAATCAGCAGCTCATCCCGGCCACCCGCTGGGCTATGGAGCACCTTGGCCCGCGCCTGCTGCTGGTGGGGTCTGACTATGTCTTTCCGCGCGTGGCCCATCTCATGGTGCGCGACCTCATCACCGCCCAAAAGGGCGAGCTGCTCGGCGACTTTTACCTGCCGCTTGGCAGCCAGGAGGTTAACGCCGTCATCGAGACCATTCGCACCCGTAAACCCGATGTTGTCATCAATACCCTCAATGGGGACAGCAACGCGGCGCTATTCGACGCCCTGACCAAGGCCGGCCTGACGCATCAGCCGCTGCTCTCGCTCAGTGTGTCGGAAAACGAGATGCGCGCCTGGGGCGGACAGCGGCTGCGGCGACACTATGCCGCCTGGGGCTATTTTCAGTCGCTCGACGCGCCGCAAAACCGCCGTTTCGTCGCGGCCTTTCGCGCGCGCTTCGGCGCCGAGCGTCTGCTCAGCGATCCCATGGAAGCGACCTATGTCGGGGCCCATCTCTGGGCGCGGGCGGTCGCCGAGGAAGGTGACGCCGATCCCGCCCGGCTTAATGCCGCCGCCCTGCTCCGCCAGAGCCTGAGCGCCCCCTCGGGCATTGCGGCGGTGGATGGGGCCAGCCGTCATCTGTGGCGCATGGTTCGCATCGGACAGGTCGATACTGCGGGCCAGTTCGTCGAGGTGTTCGCCTCGGGCGCGCCCTTGCGACCACGCCCCTGGCCCAGCTATCTGAGCCGCGCGCAGTGGATCGAGCGCCTCAGTGCCGCTTCCCTCGGCTGGGTGTCACCATGATCCGGCGTTTCTCGCTGCGTTTGCTGCTCGGCTTTCTGCTGCTGGTGCCCCTGCCGCTTGGCGCCCTGGCCTGGCTCTACACTCACAGCTTCGAGCAGAGCCTGCGCGCCACCGCGCTCGACGCACTGGTCTCGATTGCCAACAAAAAAACCGATCAGATCAACACCTATCTCAACGAGCGGCTCGCTGACACCGAACTCCTGGCGCGATCGCGCGCCGTGCGCAACCTGCTCTCAAGTCCGCTTGGCCAAATCTCCGAGGACAACCAGCTGTGGCCCTTTTTCGAGCGCGCGGGCTATCACGATCTGCTCGTGATCGATGCCGACGGACAGGTGTTCGAATCCATCCGCCGCGAGCCTGACCTCGGCACCAACCTGCTCAGCGGACCCTATCGTGACAGCGCTCTAGCCCGGGCCTTCAAGGAGGCCATGGCGCTGCTTGATACCCAGCTGACCAACGCCGAGCCCTATGCGGCCTCGCACAGGCGTCCAGCCATCTTCATCGTCACTCCGGTGCTCGATGCCGGTCTCCCCATCGGCGCTGTGGCCTTGCAACTCGATCTTGAGGAAC
>JAFGTZ010000089.1 GCA_016938795.1 Chromatiaceae bacterium
CCGCTCGCGGGCTTGTCCGGCTCTTGAGCGAGCGTCTCGCAAGCATCCAGATAATCATCGATGGCTTCATGGAAGGCTTGCTCGAATTCGATAATCGACTCACCGTGAAATCCAATGATGTCATCGATATCAAGTACACGCCCAACGATGATCCGGTCATCGGGATCAAAGGTCATGCTCGCCCGATAGCCACGATATTCCATAGTGTTAACGGTACTCACGGAGCGATCCCCAGCTGTTGTAGAAACTCACGCACCAGCTTGACGCGGTATTTCAGCGCTTCTTTGCCTGGATGCGGACGATGGACATTGGCTTTACAGCCGTCTTTCTCGAAGGTCACGGATGACCCGCTCCCCTCAATGACGGTGCAGCCGACGGCAACAAGCAGCAACTCGATGCGCGACCACTCCAGGTTCCCATTCACGGGTTCGGCCAAGATCGCTTCGAGGGTTTTACGGTGCTTGCTGTTCATTGACCAAAATGATAGCGAATATACGGCCAAATGTTAGTGGGAAGTCATAATCAAGGCGGATCACCACAACTGGAGTCGTGGCACAGCCGTGACGAATCGCCCGCCCCAAGCGCGGACCTCCTCAAGTTGCCGCATCACCTCGTCGCGCAGATTCCACGGCAGGATGAGCACATACGCGGGCCGAGTCTGGACGAGCCGCGATTCATCGACGATTGGAATCCGGCTCCCCGGCAGATAACGCCCCTGCTTGGCCGGATTGCGATCAATGACATAGGCCAGCAGGTCGGGGCGCACACCGGCATAGTTGAGCAACGTATTTCCCTTGGCGGCAGCGCCATAGCCTGCGACCTGCCGCCCCTCGCGCCGGGCATGAAGCAAAAAGCTCAGCAGCTCATGGCGAATCTGCTCGGCGCGCGTCTGGAAATCGACATAGGCTGCCGGCGTTTCGAGTCCGGCCGCCCGCTCCCGTTGCAGCAGCGCCTCTACGCGCGCCTGGCGTGGCCGGCAGCCTGTGTCGGTCCGCTCGGCATAGATGCGCAGACTGCCGCCATGGGTCGGCCATTCCTCGACATCGAACACGCTCAAGCCATTGGCACGAAAGATCCGCTCGACCACCCCGAGCGCGAGATAGGAAAAGTGTTCGTGATAGAGGGTGTCGAACTGCGTCTCGGCGAGCAGGCGCAACAGATGTGGAAACTCAAAGGTTGCCAGACCGGACGGCTTGAGCAAGCGGGCTACACCGCGCACAAAGTCATTGATGTCGGGCACATGGGCAAGGACGTTGTTGGCGACCACGAGATCCGCCGCCTGATCCTGAGCCACCAGGGTTTCGGCCAGCTCCAGACCGAAAAACTCCTCGACGATCTTCAATCCCCTGGCGCGCGCGGCGGCAGCCGTTGCTGCCGTGGGTTCGATGCCGAGACAGGGGATGCCGCGCGCCTGCACATATTGCAGCAGGTAGCCATCATTGGCGGCAATCTCGACCACGCGGTGGCGAGCATCCAGTCCAAAGCGTTCGACCATGGCCGCCACATAACGCTCGGCATGCGCGAGCCAGGTGCTCGACACGCTGCTGAAATAGGCATAGTCGGGACGAAAGAGGGTGTCGGCGCGGGCAAAATCCTGGGTCTGCACCAACCAGCAGCGCTCGCAGACGAGCACGCGCAGCGGATACCAGAGTTCCGGCGCCTCCAGATCCTCCGCGCTGAGATAGGCGTTCGACGGCGGTGCGCTGCCCAGATCGGCCAGCGTGAGTGTGAGCGGCGCACGACAGTGGCGGCAGCGTTGTTCACTCACAGTCGCAGTCCCTCGAATGCGCCATCGATTGGCGGATGCGTCCGGTCTCTGGGCGAAAGCTCGCTGATCGACAGTGGCCAGCGGATGGCGAGCCGGGCATCCTCGGGAGGCAATCCCGCCTCGGAAGCGGGCACATAGTCGGCGGTGTGCAGATACAGCAGCTCACAGTCATCGCTCAGCGCCTGAAAGCCATGCGCGCAGCCCTCGGGAACCACCAGCATCCGCCCATCATTGGCAGTCAGCCGTTCGCCATGCCACTGGAGAAAGGTGGGCGAACCGGCGCGCAGATCAACCGCCACATCGACGATCTCGCCGCGCAGACAGGTGACGATCTTGATCTCGGCGTGCGGCGGGCGCTGGTAGTGCAGGCCACGCACCGCCCCGCGACGGTGGGTCAGACTGCGGTTGATCTGCACGATCGGCTTGCCGCCCGTCAGCGATTCCAGCTCACGCGCACAGAACAGCCGCTCGAACCAGCCGCGCTCATCGACGATGGGCCGGCGCTCGA
>JAFGTZ010000524.1 GCA_016938795.1 Chromatiaceae bacterium
CGGCCTGGAAGCTCAGCGGCGTGACGAAGGCGGTGGCCGCCTCGGTCATGACCACCCGCACCGAACAGCCGCGCTCGCGCAGCCGGCGCACCAGATCAAGCGATTTATAGGCCGCGATGCCGCCACCCACACCGAGCAGAATGCGGACTCCCGCACTTGGCGAATGTTGCAATCTGTGTATCCTTATGTCCGCAAGAGTGAGGTGATCCCCAGTCTAAAGCAGCGCGCGCCGCGCAAGGAACCACAACCATGGGAATCAACGACTGGCCCGAGGACGAACGTCCACGCGAGAAGCTCCTTGCGCGCGGCGCCGAGGCGCTCTCCGATGCCGAGCTCCTGGCCATCTTCCTGCGCACCGGCATTCCCGGCAAGAACGCGGTCGAACTCGCGCGCGAGCTGCTGGCCGCCTTCGGCGGGCTGCCCGGTCTGCTCGCCGCCGATCAGCGCCGCTTCTGTTCCGGCAAGGGCCTGGGCACGGCCAAGTATGCCCAGCTTCAGGCGGTGCTGGAACTCAGCCGGCGCTATCTCTTCAGCCGCATCGGCGGGCAGGACGTGCTCACCAGCCCGGAGGCGACGCGCCAGTATCTCAAGATGCGCCTTTACGGCTCGCCGCACGAGATCTTCGCCTGCCTCTTTCTCGACAACCGTCACCGCGTCATTTGCTACGAGGAGCTGTTTCGCGGCACCATCGACGGGGCCAGCGTACATCCGCGCGAGGTGCTGCGCCGCGTGCTTGATGTCAACGCCGCTGCGGTCATCTTCGCCCACAACCATCCCTCAGGCGTGGCCGAGCCCAGTCAGGCCGATCTTCGCATCACCGAGCGGCTGCGCGAGCTGCTTGGGCAGATCGACGTGCGGGTGCTCGATCACATCATCATCGGCGAGGGCGACGGAACCTCCTTTGCCGAGCGCGGTTTGCTTTAGGGCTTGCCTTGGGACGACTAAAGGGCGATAATCGCCCGCTTATTTACGTTTAAGTCTGAAACGCTCGCCGAATCCACGGGATCTTCAGCCATGTCCAAG
>JAFGTZ010000525.1 GCA_016938795.1 Chromatiaceae bacterium
AAAGATTCTCGTTGAAGGTGGGATCGTCGAGCAGATCGCGCAGTCGCTTCAGCTCGCGCATCTCCTCGATGCGGCGGCGCACGGCAAGACTGGCATTGGGCGCGCGGTTATCCTGCGTGGGCAGGGATGGCACGCGCTCAGCGAGGTCGTCGCCATAACCACTGTCGGATTCAAGCATCTCCTGAAACACCTCGGATGTGGTTGGTCTGAAAGGAGGGGTGTCAACAGGCGGCTATCTACTCCTGAGCGCGACAAAGTAAAAGCGAAATTTTTCAATCTTCGCGATTCGCTTTATTGATCGTCCGAATCATCCCGAACCTCGACCGCCACCCGCGAGACGGCGCAATAGAGCTGATAGGCAATGGTGCCGCTCGCCGCCGCCACCCGCCCAACATCGAGCCCCGCGCCCCAAAGCTCGACCCGCGCGCCTGGGCCCGCCTCGGGCAGATCGGTTAGATCGACCGTGAGCATATCCATCGACACCCGCCCGGCCAGGGGCGCAAGGCGGCCCTCGACCAGCAGCGGCGCGCCATCGGGCGCATGGCGCGGGTAGCCGTCGGCATAGCCGATGGCGACCACCCCGAGCCGCGTTGGTCGCGCGCAGCAAAAGCGCCCGCCATAGCCCACCCGTTCGCCGGGCGCCAGCTCGCGCACCGCCACCAGGGTCGATTCCAGGGTCATGACCGGGCGCAGCTTGGCGGCCTGCGGATGGGGCTCGGCGAAGGGCGAGGCGCCATAGAGCATGAGCCCGGGACGCACCCAGTCGGCATGCGCCTCGGGCCAGGCAAGGATGGCCGCCGAGTTGGCCAGACTGGCGGGCAGACTGGCAGGCAGATCGCACCCGGCCAGTGCGGCCCGGAAGTCGGCGATCTGGCGTCGGGTCGCGCCCTCGCCCTCGCCTTCGCCGGGCTCATCGGCGCGCGCCAGATGGCTCATGGCCACCAACTGGCCGAGATGGGCGCAGTCGCGCAGTCGCGCCTCGGCCTCGATGAACTCCCTTGGGGTCAGACCCAGTCGGTGCATCCCGCTGTCGAGTTTGAGCCAGCAATCCAGTGGACGGCGCGGGCGCGCGGCCAGAAACCACTCCAGCTGCGCCCGCGAATGCACCACCGGGGTGAGTGCGGCGTGCTCGGCCAGCGCCAGCTCATCGGGCGAAAAGACCCCTTCGAGCAGCACGATGGGGCGCTCGATGCCCGACTCGCGCAGCTCCAGCGCCTCCTCCATGCAGGCCACGGCGAAGGCATCGGCCTCCCCGGCCAGGGCGCGCGCGACGCGCACCGCGCCATGCCCATAGGCATTGGCCTTGACCACAGCGGCCAGACGCGCCCCCGGCGCGAGACGGCGCGCCAGACGGAGGTTGTGACGCAGCGCCGCAAGATCGATGCGGCAGCGGGCGGGGCGAGACATGGGGCAACATCCTGAGGATCGTGGGTGAAGCGCCCCATCCTAGTCAGGACGCGGATACGCCCGCAAGCGCCGCGCCATCAGCGATCGAGCATATCGAGCGCGAGCGCGCCCACGCACAGCTGGCCAAGCGCCAGTCCGCCGTCGTTGGTCGGCGCGCGCCTGTGCTCCAACACCTCAAGCCCCGCCGCGCGCAGCCCCGCCGCCACCCCTTCGAGCAGCAGTCGATTCTGAAAGACGCCGCCGGAGAGCGCGACCTGGGCGAGCCCCTCGCGCGCGCACAGCTCGCACGTCAGCTCAACCACGGCCTGGGCCAATCCGCGATGGAAACGCGCGGCGATACGCGCGGGCTCGACACCGGCGGCCAGATCGGCGAGCAAGGCGGGCCAGAGCGTCCGGGGATCGAGCCACCAGGGAGCCTCCGTGCGTCGCTCGATCATCAGGGCATAGCCCGGCCCCTGCTCCGCCCGCGCGCGCAGCGCCAGGGCCTCCAGCTCCATGGCGACCTGACCCTCGTAGCCGATGCGCTCGCCGCCCAGACCGAGCGCCGCGCCCACGGCATCGAAGAGACGCCCAATCGAGGAGGTCAGGGGCGCGTTGAACCCGCGCGCCAGCATGAGACGCAGCGGCTCCAGCGGTCGCGCGGCCAAGGTCTTGAAGAGCGCCAGCCCGGCGAAGCGGCGCGCATAGCCGTCCCAACCGCCAGCCGCCTCAAGCTGGGCATAGAGCAGCCGCCAGGGTTCGAGAATGGCCCGCGTGCCGCCCGGCATGGGCAGCGGACGCAGGGCGGCGAGCCGCTCGGCCGAGCCATAGTCAGCGCGCAACCACTCCCCGCCCCAGAGTGTGCCGTCGGCGCCCAGCCCCAGCCCATCGAAGGCGAGCCCCAGCACCGGGCCGGCGGCGAGCGGCCAGCCCTGATCGGCCAGCACCGAGGCGATGTGTGCATGGTGATGCCACACCCGCTGCAGCGCGAGCCCCTCGCGCGCGGCCCAGTCCTCACCCAGCTGGGTGCTGTGATAATCGGGGTGCGCATCGACGACCAGCCACTGGGGGCGATGGGCGAAGAGCCTGCCGTAGAGATCCAGCGCGCGGCGATAATCGAGCGCGCTCAGCGTCTCATCCAGATCACCGAGATGCTGGGAGAGGATCGCCTCGCCCCCGCGCGCCAGGGCAAAACAGCCCTTCAGCTCGCCGCCGAGCGCCAGCCCGGGGCGCAGTTGCTCGAAGCCCGGCGGCAAGGCGAGCGGGGCCGGCGCCGCACCGCGCGCGCGGCGCAGAAAACGCGGCGCGCCGTCCATCGGGCGCATCACCGAGTCATCGAGCCGGTTGAGAATGGCGCGATCATGCAGCA
>JAFGTZ010000526.1 GCA_016938795.1 Chromatiaceae bacterium
ACAGGCGGTGCCATTGGCGCCGGCTGTCGTTGTGATCCGATGGCGAGGCGGAAGCGGTGCTCATGGGGCGAGTCTAGCCGATCGGCTGCGGTGGCTGAAATCGGTGCAAGGCGAGGTGCTGATGGATACGACCATCAACCCACTTCCGTCTGCCTGTTGTTCCCTCTCTCCAGTGGGGAGAAGGGTCTTTATCGGTCGTCAAGACGCTGGCGCACATCGGCCAGCAGTCCGCGCGCGGCCTCCTCCACCATATCGAACACCTGATCGAATCCACGCCGCCCGCCATAGTAGGGATCGGGCACCTCGCGCAGGGGAAAGTCGGGCGCAAAATCCATCAGCAGCGACAGTTTCGACTCCAGCCCCGGCGGACAGAGCCGGGCGAGATGGGCGTGATTGTCGGCATCCATGGCCACCACATAATCGAAGGCATGAAAATCGGCTGCCTCCACACAGCGCGCACGCAGATCGCGGATATCGAGTCCGCGCCCGAGCGCCGTCTCGCAGGCGCGCGGATCGGGGCGCTCGCCAACGTGATAGGCATGGGTTCCCGCCGAGTCGATCTCGATCCGATCGAGCAACTTCGCCTCGGCCGCCAGACGGCGAAAGACGCCGTGCGCGGTGGGCGAACGGCAGATATTCCCCATGCAGACAAAGAGCACGCTCACCTGAGGCTTGGGATCCTTAACACCTTGATTCTTTTTCATAAAAATTAAACTCCTTCAGGCACGCAAGGATGCCGCCCTTGGCGAGAGACACACAGCCCCGGCGGATGCCGGCCAGCGCCGTTCAACCAACCTTCTGGCGTCTGTCGCCAAGCCGACGACTTGTGCGGATAATTCGCGGCTTGGAACGATCATCACGGCTGGAGGCCGCGCGCATGACCCCGGATGCATTCATCGCCAAGTGGCGCGATGTCACGCTCAAGGAGCGCTCCGCCGCGCAGGAGCATTTTCTCGATCTCTGCCATCTGCTCGGCGAGCCCACGCCCGCCGAGGCCGATCCGGGAGGAACATGGTACTGCTTCGAGAAGGGCGCCGAGAAGGCCGGGGGCGGCAATGGCTGGGCCGATGTGTGGAAGCGCGGCTGTTTCGGCTGGGAGTACAAGGGGCCGGGCAAGAATCTGCGCCAGGCCTTCGGGCAGCTTCAGAACTACACGCCCGCGCTCGACTATCCGCCGCTGCTCATTGTGTCCGACACCCAGGTGATCGAGATTCACACCGCCTTTACCGGGCTGGTGCCCGAGGTGCATGTGCTGGCCCTGGAGGATCTGCGCGACGCCGCCCGCCGGCGTCTGCTCAAGTGGGCCTTTAGCGAGCCCGAGCGGTTGCGCCCCGGCGAGACCACGGCGGCGCTCACCGAGCGCGCTGCGGCCGACTTCGGCGCCCTGGCGCAGCGGCTGCGCGCGCGTGGCCATGCCGCAGGGCGCGTGGCGCACTTCAGTCAGCAACTGCTGTTTTGTCTCTTTGCCGAAGACATCGACCTCTTGCCCCGGCAGCTTTTCACGCGGCTGCTGGAGGCCGGCCAGCAGCGCCCCGCCGAGCTGGAACCCATGCTGCGCGATCTGTTCGCGGCCATGGCGCGCGGCGGGCGCATCGGCTTCGAGCTGATCGACTGGTTCAACGGCGGGCTCTTCGACAGCGCCGAGCCTTTGCCGCTGGAGCGCGAGGACATTGCCCGGCTGCTGGAGCTGGCGCGGCTCGACTGGTCGGCCATCGAGCCGTCCATCATCGGCACCCTGTTCGAGCGCGGACTCGACCCGGACAAGCGCGCGCAGCTTGGCGCGCACTACACCGACCCCGCCTCGATCATGCGGCTCATTGACCCGGTGGTGCTGGCCCCGCTGCGGGCCGAGTGGGACGAGGTGCGCGCGCGCATGGCCGAGCAGATGGCCAAGGCGGCCAAGGCCCGCTCGGCGAGCGCGGGCGCCAAGGCCACCAAGTCGGCGCAAGCCTTGCTGCAAGGGTTTCTCGACCGCCTGGCGCGCTTTCGGGTGCTCGACCCAGCGTGCGGGTCGGGAAACTTCCTGTTGCTCGCCTTGCGTGGGCTCAAGGATCTGGAGCATCGGGTATTGCTCGATGCCGAGGCGCTGGGGCTGCCGCGTGGGCTGCCCATGGTCGGCCCCGAGAATCTGCTGGGCATCGAGCTCAATCCCTATGCCGCCGAGCTGGCGCGGGTCACAGTGTGGATTGGCGAGATTCAGTGGATGCTCGGGCATGGGTTTTCGTTGTCGAAGAACCCCATCCTCAAGCCACTGGAGACCATTGTACAGCGCGATGCCATCCTGAACCCGGACGGCAGTGAGCCCGACTGGCCCGAGGCCGATGTGATCGTGGGCAATCCGCCGTTTCTGGGCGACAAGAAGATGCTCGGGGCGCTGGGCGAGGAGTATGTGAAACAGCTCCGGGCGCGCTACAAGGGTCGCGTTCCGGGCGGGGCCGATCTGGTGACCTATTGGTTCGAGAAGGCGCGGGCGCACATTGCAGCGGGGCGGCTTCAAGCGGCAGGACTGGTCGCGACCAACTCGATTCGCGGCGGCGCAAACCGCAAGGTGCTTGAACGCATCCTGATGCCCATGTCATCAGATTTTGTTTCTCAGTCAAACGAGGAAAAGAGCCATGACGACCATCACGTTCGACACCCACAAGTTCATTCAGCGGCTGGAGACGGCGGGCTTTACGCGCCAACAGGCGGAAGGCGTGGCCGAAGCACTCAAGGGTGCTCAGGAAGACCAAAAGCCGGTGACGCAGGACTATCTGGATTACCGGCTGAAGACCGACCTGGCGGAGATGAAGCTGGATCTGATCAAGTGGATCACTGGGGCGCTGATCGCACAGGTGGCGGTGATCGCGGCGCTGGTCAAACTGCTGTAGCACTGCGCATCTTCGAGGCTTGGAGCGACGAGCCTTGGGTCAACGAGGGCGCGGCGGTACGGGTGTCGCTGGTGTGTTTTGGGCGAGTGGACGAGGCCAGCGGGGCGATGTTGGATGGGCAGCCAGTGGGAGAGGTCTACGCTGATCTGACCGCAGATCAAACAAACTCATCTGCTTTGTCAGACCTCACACTATCTTGTCGGCTGGCTGAAAACGCCGGCATTTGCTTCCAAGGTCATAAGTTTGTAGGCGCTTTTGACATATCTGAAAATAGAGCACAACAGTGGTTGCTTCTCCCTGCCAATCCAAACGGCAGACCAAATAGCGATGTTTTGAAGCGCTGGATCACCGGCAGTGACTTAACTAAGCGGGAGATGGAACGATGGGTCATCGACTTTGGGATATCCATGGATGAGACTGACGCCTGCCTGTACGAAGCTCCATTCGAGCACATCAAATCTGAAGTGAAGCCCGTGCGCGAATCGGTGAGGCGAGAAGGACATCGAAAATATTGGTGGAGATATGGTGAACCACGCCCAGCCATGCGAGCAGCGCTGAGCGCCATTAGTCGGTTTATTGCCACGCCCGAAGTGGCCAAATACCGTGTGTTTATTTGGCTCGACAGCAGGTTACAGACAACGGGTTCGGTATATGCCATCGCCCGCTCCGACGACACCACCTTCGGCATCCTGCACTCGCGTTTCCATGAACGCTGGTCGCTGCGCATGGGCACCAGTCTGGAGGATCGCCCGCGCTACACCCCTACCACCACCTTCGAGACCTTCCCCTTCCCCACCGGCCTGACGCCCGCCGACACCAACCGGGGCACCGAGACGCTGGAGAGCGGCGCCATCGTGCCCATCGTCGCGCCCGAGGTGGCCGAGCACGCGCGCGCCATCGCCGAGGCCGCGCACCGGCTCAACAGCCTGCGCGAACAGTGGCTCAACCCACCCGAATGGACCGAGCGCGTGCCCGAGGTCGTGCCCGGCTATCCGGATCGGATCATCGCCAAACCCGGCCACGAGGCCGATCTGAAAAAACGCACCCTCACCAACCTCTACAACCAACGCCCCGCCTGGCTCGACCAGGCCCACCGCGCGCTCGATGCCGCCGTCGCCCACGCCTACGGCTGGAACGACTTCACCCCCGACCAACCCGACACCACATGGCTCACCCGCCTGCTCACCCTCAACCTGGAACGCGCAAAACCAGCACCGTAGCTCAGAGGGTGTCGTCATAAGATGCGACCCCAGGCGACGCCGTCCGTGCGCATTGCGCACCGTTGCGCCAGCTTTCTGTCTTCCTCTCCCCAGCGAATACTGGAAGAGAGTGCTCAGCGTGCGCATCACACTCGATCTGGAAAGCAAAAATCGGGTGAACAATCAGACCCTCACCAAAACCTTTCCTGGTTACGAAGCTCCAGCTTCGTGACCCCAGCGATGAAGCTCTGCTTCACGCATCTTGGACGTCTCGGGAAGCAGAGCTTCCTCACGCGGGTGACGCAGCCAGAGCGGCGTCACCAGGTGCGTAGGTGCCAGTCTCGTGCGCATTGCGCACCGTTTCGTTAGCCTTCGAGCCTTGCGCGTGTGACGACACTCTCTAAAGACCCGTGGAAGCGGCTTCCAGCCGCGAGCCGACAGCGAGCCCCTTGCCGACCAGCGCGCCACCGCGCCTGCCGGCAGGCGTTGAGGCCAGGTTCTCAGCCTCAGCGCGGGGTTCTCGCGGCTAAAAGCCGCTTCCACAGGCGAGGCCTTGCGGCATGACTCACGCCATGACCGCGACTGGATGACCCACCTGCCCCAAGCGCTGGAAGCCGACTTCCGTCAAACACTCTATGCCTACGAGGAGCAACGCCGTATGCCGTATGTCACGACTGTTGAACAAGCGGGGATCGAGAAGGGATTGCAGCAGGG
>JAFGTZ010000090.1 GCA_016938795.1 Chromatiaceae bacterium
ATCGCCGGCCATCTCGACGACCCCGCACTCACCGCCCGCACGAGCTTCAGCGACGTCATCCAGGAGGGCGTGCTGCGCGAGCGGTTACACGCCATCAACCCCGGCCCAGCTGATCTCAACGGGGGCCAGCCCTGGCTGGACGACGCGCGCCTGTCGGAAGCCGTGGCTGCCATCACCCGCCTCGGCTCGCGCAAGCTGATGGAGGCCAACCAAAAAGCCACCGAGCGGCTGATCAAGGGCCTCACCGTCGAGGGCCTGCCCGGCTGGGACGGCGGACGCGGCCAGACCATCCACTATATCGACTGGGACCAGCCGGCCAACAACCGCTTCACCGTCGTCAACCAGTACCGCGTCGATTGCCCGCCCGGCTTCAACAGCGCCAAGGCGTTCATCGTGCCCGATCTGGTGCTGCTGGTGAATGGCCTGCCGCTGGTGGTGGTGGAATGCAAAAGCCCATCCGTCCCCGAGCCGCTGGCCGAGGCCGTGGACCAACTGCGCCGCTACAGCAACCAGCGCAAGGCGGCCTTTGAAATCGACGACAACGAGGGCAACGAGGCGCTCTTCGCCACCAATCAGCTCCTCATCGCCACCAGCTTCGACGAGGCGCGTGTGGGCTGCGTTGGCGCCGCCTTTGAACACTTTGCCGCCTGGAAGACGGTGGTCGGCCCCGATGGCAGCGGCAGCGAGAGCGAGGTGGCGCGGGCGCTGGGCAAGGCGGCCTTGTCGGAACAGGAGCGCCTCATTGCCGGCCTGCTCGCCCCCGCGCATCTGCTCGACCTGGTGCGGCACTTCCTGCTCTTCATGCAGCTGGGCGGCCAGACCATCAAGTCGCTGTGCCGCTATCAGCAATACCGCGCCGTAAACCGCGCCATCGCCCGCCTCAAAACCGGCAAGACCCGGCTTCAGCACGGCGAGCACGACCAGCGCGGCGGCATCATCTGGCACACCCAAGGCTCGGGCAAATCGCTCACCATGGTGTTTCTGGTGCGCAAACTGCGCGCCGAACCGTTGTTGCGCCGCTTCAAGGTCATCGTCGTTACCGACCGCAAGGACTTGCAGCGCCAGTTGTCGGCAACCGCCACGCTGACCGGCGAGGTGGTGGAGGTTGCGGACAGCACGGCAGGCGTGAAGACGCTTGCGCGACGCAAGGGGCCGGGGCTGATCTTCGCCACCATCCAGAAATACCGCGACGACGACACGGCGGACGATGTCGCGCTCACGGCGGACGATCTGGCGAAGGTCAAGGAGACACCGCCCGGCTACAAGCGCGGCGAGAGGTTCGAGGTGCTGAACGCCGACACGAGCATCCTGGTGCTGGTGGACGAAGCCCACCGCACCCAGGCCGGCGACCTGCACGCCAACCTGCTGGCCGGGCTGCCCAACTGCGCGCGCATCGGCTTCACCGGCACCCCCATCATCATGGGCGAGAAGAAGCGCACCCATGAAATCTTTGGCGCATTCATCGACCGCTACACCATCAAGGAAGCCGAGGCCGATGGCGCCACCGTACCGGTGCTCTACGAGGGGCGCACGGCCAAGGGCGCGGTCAAGGATGGCGCCAGCCTCGATGCACTGTTCGAGGATCTGTTTCAAAGCCGCACAGCCGAAGAGCTGGAGGCGATCCGGCAAAAGTACGCCACCAAGGGCCACCTCTTCGAGGCCCCGGCGCTCATTGCCGACAAGGCGCGCGACATGCTGCGCCACTACGTTACCTTCATCCTGCCCAACGGCTACAAGGCGCAGGTGGTGGCCTACAGCCGGCTGGCGGCGATCCGCTACGTCGAGGCGCTCAGGCAGGCGCGCGACGCGCTGCTGGCCGAAGCGGCCGCGCTCAGTCCGCAAGACCAGACGCTGGACGACGAGGCGCTGTGCCAACGCCCGGCGCCGGTGCAGGCAAGGGTTCAGGCCTGGCGCTACCGCGACACCCTCGCGCGCATCGAGTTCGCGCCCATCATCTCGGGCAGCAACAACGACGACCCGGCCTGGAAAACCTGGACCGATGGCACGGCGCACGAGCGGCTGATCAAGCGCTTTAAACAGCCACTCTTCCATGCCCAGCCCGAGAAAACCGACCCGCTGGCCTTTCTGGTGGTCAAGTCGATGCTGCTCACCGGCTTCGACGCCCCCATCGAGGGCGTGATGTACCTCGACCGACCGATTCGCGAGGCCGAGCTGTTGCAGGCCATCGCCCGGGTGAACCGCACCGGCTTCGGCAAGCGCTGCGGCATCGTGGTGGACTACTACGGTGTGGCGCAGCACCTGAAGGAGGCCCTGGCGGCCTACGCCGACGCGGACGTGGAAGGCGCGCTGGTCAGCCTCAAGGACCAGGTGCCGGTGCTGCGCGAGCGCCACCTGCGCCTGCTGGACCTGTTGCGCAGGCACGGCATCGAGTCGCTGGACGACACCGAGGCCTGCATCGCGGCGCTCGGCAGCGAGAAGCTGCGCGCCGAGTTCACGGTCAAGCTCAAGGCCTTCCTGGCGTCGCTCGACACCGTGCTGCCGCGCCCCGAGGGCCTGCCCTACTCGGGCGACGCCAAGCGGCTGGCCTACATCCACGCCCGGGCGCGCAACCGCTACAAGGACACGCCCGTGCTCGGCAAGGACGTCGGCGCCAAGGTGCGCAAGCTGATCGACGACCATGTTATTTCATTGGGGATCGACCCCAAGATCCCACCCATTCAGCTCAGCGATGCCGACTTCGACAGCCACCTGGCGCGGACCACCAGCGACCGCGCCAAGGCGTCCGAGATGGAGCACGCCATCCGCGCGCACATTCGCAAGCATATGGACGAAGATCCGGCCCTCTACCGCAAGCTCTCGGAGCGGCTCAACGCGATTCTCACGACGCTCGGCGAGCAGTGGAACGCCGTCATCGCACAGCTTCAGACAATCATCGACGAACTGCGCACGGGCACGGCCGGTGCGGCTGACACAGCCGCCGACCTGCCCGAGCAGTGCGCGCCCTTCCTGCGCACGGTGCTCGATCTGGTCTGTGCCGGCCAGACGCCCACGCCGCCCGAGCTGGCGCGCCTGAAGGACGTGACGATCGATCTGGTCGATCTGCTGATTGTGGAACTTCAGGCCAACCGGAGCATCTGGAGCCGGAACAAAGGGGCCGATCAGGACAACCTGAACGGGCAGTTGTTCGAGCATCTGATGCGACTGCGCCCGCCGCTGCTCGCTGCCGACAAGGCGGCCGCCCTGGCCGACAGGCTGATGGAGCAGGCGCGCGCCAACCACGACCGGCTGGTGCGGCCATGACGATGGTGGTGGATGATCTGCGCCTCAGCGTTCAGCGCAGCACCCGCCGCCGAACGCTGCAAATCACCGTGGAGCGCGACGGGGAGCTGGTGCTCTCGGCCCCGAACGAGGCCGACGAGTGCGCGCTGCGCGCCTTCGTGCTGGAAAAACGTTTCTGGATCTACACCAAGCTGGCCGAAAAAGACCGCCTGCAACGCCCGGCGCCACGCAAGGAGTTCGTCGACGGCGAGGGTTTTCTGTATCTCGGGCGCAGCCATCGGCTGAAACTGGTGGACGCACAGAGCGCGCCGCTGAAGCTTGCGGCGGGCCGCTTCTGTCTGCGCCGCGACGCCGTGTCCGCCGCGCGCGAGCACTTTATCCGCTGGTACAGCGAACGCGCCCGGATCTGGCTGTCGGGCCGGGTGGCCGACTACCAGAGCCGGATGGAGGTCAGGCCGGCGGGCCTGAAGGTGCAGGATCTAGGCTATCGCTGGGGATCGTGCGGCAAGGGCGAGTGGCTCTATTTTCACTGGAAGGCGATCCTGCTGCCGCCACGCATCGCCGAGTATCTGGTAGTACACGAGATGGCCCACCTGCACGAGCCACACCACAGGCCCGCCTTCTGGCGGCGGGTGGAGCGCGCCATGCCCGATTACGCGCAGCGCAAAACCTGGCTGGCCATGCACGGAATGGATGTTGAAGGTCTGTAAAACACCATGGACTACCTCACC
>JAFGTZ010000527.1 GCA_016938795.1 Chromatiaceae bacterium
AAGCTCGGCCGCTACCTCGCCAAGTATCTCCAGAAGGCCTTCGACGCTGGCCACCTGCCAGCAGGGGCGCATCGGTATCGCGTCCACGGCTGCGCGGCTCCCGCTCCCGCCTTCCTTGCCGTCTTTGAGGACTTCGACGCGGCTCTGGGCTCCCTCGGCCTCACGTCTGCCGAGTGCTACCGCCTAGAACGCCCGCTACCTGACGGCTCCCTCGCCTTCGCAGGCTACGCCTTCGATGGGGGGTGAGCAGATGGGCAACCCTCGCAAACGCAAGCGCAGCACTCCCGCTCAACGCAAGCGGCGGCGAATCACGCGCCGACCCCCCGACACGGCGCGCGCCTAGCCGTCCACGGTCGGTTGGGTCCCGTGTCAGGCCCGTAGGATAGCCTGACACGGGGCCCAGACGGTGGGCGGGTACCGCTTGCGGCGGGAGAATCGCTACCCCGACCGCTCTTATTCTTGTCAAGGGGACATTTCACGGTAGCAGCAGGTCAGACCACCAGAAGGGACAACCTCAATGCGTGCAGACCTCGTAAACCTCGGGTACTTGCCAGATGTCTACCGCTGGGCCGTCTGCGTGTCGCTGCCGTACACGCTCAAGTGGGAGATTATCGGCTGCTACATCGAACAGTCCGACGCCGAAGATGACGCTTACGCCTGGGCCGTCGAACGGCCAGATGGTGTCTACGGCGTGGCAGACCTCCACCTGGACGCGTGGGTGCTGACGGTCTACTCGGAGTCGTCGTGCGATATCGGGTCGGTGCTCGTCACGACACGGAATCGGGACTACCCAGACGGCGGTGATTTGGTAGACTGAACGAAGCAAGAAGCCGCCCGACGCGGCGCGGCTCCTGAGTGTTTGGGGGCCGCCTCCACCGATGTGCAAGCATCGGCTGGTGAGCGGGGGCGGCGGTTACGGCGAGAAGAGGATACCACGGTGAGCAACAATCATCACACCTCACACCTCGCCTCGGGCTGTTCGTCGGCTCGGGGCGTTCATGTCTGACGTAGCCCTCAAGTGCTGGGCATACCCTGACGGCTCGTTCGATGGTCATGCGGTCTACTACGCGCCTACCCTTCGCACGCCCGCACCGCTGCGCGGCGGGTTCCCGGACGGGGCCCTCCGAGCGGCGGGGGCGGCAGAAGCCGACAATCGCAAGCGGTCAATCCGGCGCACTCGTCAAGCGGTCGTTCGCATCGTGCGGCATCAGGCCTTCGATACCCTGGGCACCCTCACGGTCGGCGGTGCCGCGCTCCCAGCGGCTCGTGACTTCCTTGACCTCGCTGCCGAGTGGTGGCGTCGCTACGGATCGGAGATCGTGGGCAACGCCTCGGCCGTGTTTGTCGTCGAGTACGGCGGTGAGAACGGTCGCATACACGTTCACTTCGCCACCCGCCTCGGGGCCGCTCATGTGTCGTACACCCGCCTCATCGCCTCCTGGTCGGCCTTCCTCACGCGGCGCGGCTACATCTCCCCGACCGGCACGCATCGCGTCCATGTATCGCGGCGCACCGGCTCCCGCAAGCTCGGCCGCTACCTCGCCAAGTATCTCCAGAAGGCCTTCGACGCTGGCCACCTGCCAGCAGGGGCGCATCGGTATCGCGTCCAC
>JAFGTZ010000091.1 GCA_016938795.1 Chromatiaceae bacterium
GTGTCAACGTTTAAGAACCTGAAGAACCTCTTCGAGTTCGAGCCGGATCTGGCGCAGGAGCTGGTGGCTCTGGCTTTGATCGTGGCGGGCGCCCTCGCCGCTGAGCTGCTGACGGGCGCCGCCGATGGTGAAGCCCTGCTCATAGAGCAGGTTGCGGATCTGGCGCACCATGAGCACATCGTGGCGCTGGTAGTAGCGGCGGTTGCCGCGCCGCTTGACGGGTTTGAGCTGAGGAAACTCCTGCTCCCAATAGCGCAGAACATGCGGCTTGACACCACAGAGTTCGCTCACCTCGCCGATGGTGAAATAGCGCTTGCCAGGAATGGGCGGAAGATCGTCCTCCGCGCCCTCCTGCTTTTCAAGGCTATCGCTCGGTTCCTGCATAGGCTTCCACCCGTGACTTCAGCTTCTGGCCAGGACGGAAGGTGACGACACGCCGGGCGGTGATGGGAATCTCCTCGCCGGTCTTGGGATTGCGGCCGGGGCGCTGTTTTTTCTCGCGCAGATCAAAGTTGCCGAACCCGGACAGCTTGACCTGTTCGCCGCGCTCAAGGGCGCGGCGAATCTCCTCAAAGAACATCTCGACGATGTCCTTGGCCTCGCGCTTGTTCAGTCCGAGTTCTTCGAACAGATGTTCGGCCATGTCGGCCTTGGTCAGCGCCATACCCTCAATCCCTCAATCGTGCACCAAGTTCGGAGCCCAGCCGGTCGATGATGTCCGACACGGCCCCGTCGATCATTTCGTCAGTAAGTGTCTGAGAAGATGCCTGTAAAATCAATCCCAAAGCAAGGCTTTTTCGACCTTTCTCGATGTTTTCGCCAGCATAGACATCAAAGAGCACCAGCTCGCGCAGCCAATCGCAGCCGGCTGAGCGCACACAGTGCTCAACAGCGGCGAAGTCAACGCCCTCATCGAGCACGAGCGCGATATCGCGACGAATACCGGGATAGCGCGAGATGGGCGCATAGCTTGGCAAGGCGCCCTGGCCCAGCGCCTCAAGATCGAGTTCGAAAAGTAGTGCATTGCCGTCCAGATCGAGCTGCGCGGCAAGCGCGGGATGCAGCATGCCCAGACGCCCGACCTCGACCTGATCACGCAGGATGCGCGCACTCTGCCCCGGGTGCAGGGCCGAATGATCGCCTGACTCAAAGCGGAAGGACGCCGGCGTGCCGCCGAGCGCGAGCAGCGCCTCGACATCGGCCTTGAGATCGAAGAAATCGGCGGCCCGCTCGGGCTGCCCCCATTGCTCAGGCGTGACGCTGCCGAGCCAAAGACCGCCGATGGCCGGGCGCTGTGCCAGTCCATCGGGGCCAGTGCGATAGCACAGTCCGCTCTCGAAGATGCGCACCCGCGCCTGCTGGCGCGCCTGGTTGTGGCGCGCGGCGTTCAGGAGCCCCGGCCAGAGGCTGGTGCGCATGGTCGAGAGTTCGCTGCTGATGGGATTGGCCAGTCGCAGCGCCTCGACCCCGGGCTCGACCAGCGCCTGAAGCTCGGGGCTGACGAAGCTGTAGGTGATGACCTCCTGATAGCCGCGATCCACCAGGGCCAGGCGTGCGCGGTCGAGTTCGACCCGACTCTCGGGCAGGGCCTGGGTGCGGGTGGCGCCGCCGGCATGACTCACGGGGATGGCGTCATAGCCGTGAATGCGCCCGATATCGGCGATCAGGTCAACCTCTTGCACCAGATCGAAGCGCGCGCTAAGGGGGCTGACCTGCCAGCCGTCCGCACAGCGCTCGACGCCCATGCCGAGCCGTTCGAGGATGTCCTCGATGGCCTCGGTGGAGAGTTGCAGCCCGAGAATCCGCGCTACCCGCTCGGCGCGCAGAGGCAGGGA
>JAFGTZ010000092.1 GCA_016938795.1 Chromatiaceae bacterium
GGCGGCCTCGGCGGCGGCGCTGAAATCGACATGCGCGGTGATGTCCTGAAGGCCAGGGTCGCGGTAGGGGTCGTGATGGGCCTGATGGCGCGCATGGCACATGAGGGTGCCCATGGCGCGCTCGGGGTGATAGTAGACCGCGCGTGGCTGACCGTAGTCGATCAGCAGCACCAGGGCGACATCGAGCGATTCGGCCAGGGCGCGCATCCAGGGGCCGAGATGGGGGTTGCGCTCGGAGCTATAGCCGGGCGCGCGCGCAAGCCCAGCGGCCTGAAGCGCCCGCACCGCCTCGATCAGGCCGGGCGACTGGGGCGGGGCGCCAACCTCGGCGAAGCCCTCGGCGTTGGCGATGACGAAGAGTTCCTCAATCTCGCCCTGCTCGCCGATGCGAAAGCGCTGCACCGGCATGGCGTCGAGCACCTCGTTGGCGATGACCACGCCGCGCAGCCCTTGGGGCAGACGCTCCAGCCAGTCGCAGCGCGCGATGAGATGGGGTAGATGCTCAGTGATTCGCGCCTGCTGGCGTTCGCGCAGCTCTGGGCTGGGTTCGAGGATGCGATAGCGCGCCGGCAGGGCGTCGCGCCGCTCTAGCTCGGCGAGCAGCTCGGCGGCCAGGGCGCCGCTGCCCGCGCCGAACTCCAGGATGTCGCCGCCGCCAAGCCGCTCCAGCGCCTCGGCGCACTGGACGGCCAGACAGCGCCCGAACAGGGGGGACACCTCGGGCGCGGTGACAAAATCGCCCCCAGGTCCGAACTTGTGCGCGCCGGCCACATAGTAGCCAAGCCCGGGCGCGTAGAGCGCGAGTTCCATGAACCGCTCGAAGGGCAGGCGCCCGCCGGCCTCGGCGATGGCCGCCCGAATGCGGGCGGCGAGGCGTTCGCTGATGGCGCGGGCGGCGGGGTCGGGGTGTGGCTGCATCAAGGCTGGCGGCTCCTGAAGGTGCAGTCCAGGCAAAGGCGCCATGCCTTGCTGTAGACTGCTGGGTTGAAATTGACGCTGGAGGCTGGGCACCGATGTCCGATTCGAAACACCAACCGCTCATTCACGCCGGCGATGCGCGCAGCTCGCCTTATCCCGTCAGCCGTCTGGCGCCGGCCTTCGACAACCGCGAACTGGTCGCCGAGGTCGAACGCGCCGAGGCCATGCTCGGGGCGCGCACCAGCGCCAAGCTGCGCGTCATTGCCGACCAGATCCGGCTGCTTCAGCAGGAGGCGCGCAAGGTGCTCGACGAGGCGCGCGATGAGCAGGCGCTCAACCGGGCCGAGTGCGCCTTTCGACGCATTCCCGGTCAGACCTATCATCTCTACCGCCGCGCCGAGGGGCGCACCTTCTTTTCCATGCTCTCGCCCGAGGATTGGGGCGGGTGCTCGCCGCATGATTTTCTGGGTTCCTATCGGCTGGAGAATGATTATTCCTGGACGCCCGCCGGGCACCCGGGGCAGGACGACGAAACCGGCGCCCTGGTCGATGAGTTGCTGCGCATCGGCGGACTGGCCGCCGAGGGCGCGCGCTCGGGCTGAGTTGTAGGGTACGCACCGCGTACCCCGCGCAAGGCTCGAAGGCTGATGCAACGCTGCACAATGCGCGCCCTACGGGACTGGCAATCCATGCTGCCCGGAGCATGAAAGGAACGTGCTCGCGCTCTGAGCGCTTTATCCCTCACCCCAGCCATCTTCCCTCTGGGAAGCGGGAGGATGGGCGCGCGTGCCGCGTTCAATCTCGATACCGACGTCGATGCCCGCGCCCACGGCGCCGGGCTTGTTCAGACGCAGGCGCAGCCAGGGCACGCCGAATTCCTCGCGCAACAGGTCTGCGCAGCGCTCGGCCAGGGTTTCGACCAGCTCGGCGTCATTCGCCTCGACCAAGGCGCTGAGCCGGCGGGTTACGGCTTCGTAGTCGAGCGCATCGGCGATGCAATCGCTCGCGGCGGCGCGCGCCACGTCGCAGCCAAGTTCCAGATCGAGCACCAGGGGGCGGCGCTGCTGTTTTTCCCAGTCATGAATGCCGATGCAGGCGTTAAGGCGCAGGCCACGGATGAAAACAATGTCCACGGAAGGCTCCGGTCGGGCTGTGAGTCTTGTCCCATTGTCGCCAAAGTGCCGGCCCGCAACCAGCGCCATGCTTGACCGCTCGCCGCGTCGCGGGTCCAATGGCGCGCCAGTCTTTCATCCAGCCGTTTCACCAGGAGGGCGCGAACCGGGCGTTCGCGCGCGAAGCCATGATCACCCTCAGTTTGCTTATTTTTGGCGCCTATCTGCTCGGATCGGTCTCCAGCGCCATCATTGTCTGCCGGCTTATGGGGCTGCCCGACCCGCGCACCCAGGGCTCGAACAACCCGGGCGCTACCAATGTGCTGCGTATCGGCGGCGACAAGGCCAGGCCGGCGGCAGCCATCACCCTGCTCGGCGACAGCCTCAAGGGTGTGCTGCCCATGCTGCTTGGCCATCTGTTCGGCGTCGAGGCGCTGGGGCTGGCCGGCATTGGTCTGGCCGCCTTCATCGGTCATCTCTACCCGGTGTTTTTCGGCTTCAAGGGTGGCAAGGGCGTCGCTACGGCGCTCGGCGTGCAGTTCGGGCTCTACTGGCCAATCGGGCTCTGCGTTGCGGCGGTCTGGCTGTTCGTGGCCAAGGTGCTCAAGATTTCCTCGCTCTCGGGCATGATCTCCATGGCGGTGGCGCCGGTCTTTGTGTGGCTCTTCGCAGGCGAGAAGGCGCTCATCGGCATGCAGCTCATCATCACCGGGCTGCTCTTGTGGCGTCATCGCTCGAATATCCGCAACCTGCTTCAGGGTACCGAGGAGCGCATCAAGGGCTGAGCGGGGCAAGCGTTTCCATGGGCCAGCGCGCGCGCGGGCGGAAGGCGAGCGCCTCGTGCTCGCCGGCGCGCAGGCGCTGCCAGCCGGCATAGGCGATCATGGCGCCATTGTCGGTGCAGAAGTCGGGGCGCGGGTAGTAGGTCTGGCCACCCGCTGCGCCGATGGCGGCATCCATGCGCGCGCGCAGCCGGCGGTTCGCACTCACGCCGCCGGCTAGCACCAGACGCTTGAGTCCGCTCTCGCGCAGCGCGCGGCGGCATTTGATCACCAGGGTCTCGACCACGGCCTCCTCGAAGGCGCGCGCAATGTCGGCGCGGCTTGGCTCGCTGGCCTCGCCCTCGGCGGCCTCGATGGCGCGCAGGGTGTTGAGCGCATAGGTCTTGAGCCCGCTGAAGCTGAAATCGAGTCCGGGGCGGTCGGTCATGGGGCGCGGAAAGCTGAAGCGCTCGGGGTCGCCCGACTCGGCCAGGCGCGCGAGCGCGGGACCGCCGGGGTAGGGCAGACCGAGGATCTTGGCGGTCTTGTCGAAGGCCTCGCCGGCGGCATCGTCGAGCGATTCGCCAAGGATGCGGTAGCGCCCGATGCCGCGCACCTCAACCAGCTGGGTGTGTCCGCCCGAGACCAGGAGCGCCACGAAGGGAAAAGCGGGCGGATCGGCTTCGAGCAGGGGCGCGAGCAGATGCCCCTCCATGTGATGCACCCCGATGGCCGGCACCCGCCAGGCCCAGGCGAGCGAGCGCCCGAGCGCCGCGCCCACGAGCAGGGCGCCGATCAGTCCCGGTCCCGCCGTATAGGCCACGCCCTCGATATCGGGCGCGCCAAGTCCAGCGGTGTCGAGCGCCTGATGGATGAGCGGCAGCGTCTTGCGCACATGATCACGCGAGGCCAGTTCGGGCACCACGCCGCCGTAGACGGCATGAATCTCGGTCTGGCTGTAGACGGCATGGGCGAGCAGCCCGGCCGCGCCGTCGTAGACGGCCACGCCGGTTTCGTCGCAAGAGGTTTCGATTCCCAGCACGGGCATGGGGTGGGGGCTCCAAAGGGATAGGCGGGCGCGATGCACGGCGCCCGGCTCGACAAGCGAGGATCGCCTGCTAAAATAACGCTTTGCAATCAAGCGCTCTCATCCGCTAAGATTCGCATTCTTTGTTTCCCTCTTTCAACCCCTCCCTGATCCATCCAGGCCTGATTCATCCAGGCTTAAGCCACCCAGGGATCCACAGAAGGATTTTCCATGCCTAGCGTTCGCGTCAAAGAAAACGAACCCTTCGAAGTCGCCATGCGCCGTTTCAAGCGCTCCTGCGAGAAGGCCGGTGTGCTTGCCGAGGTCCGTCGTCGCGAGTTCTATGAAAAGCCCACCTCCGAGCGCAAGCGCAAGAAGGCGGCGGCCGTGAAGCGTCACCAGAAGAAGTTGCAGCGCGAGGCGCGTCGCTGGGAACGTCCTTACTAAGAGTCGGCTCGTCCCTTCGCCGAGAAGGTTGCGCGACCAGGCGTCTTGGCAACGCCGCGCGCGCGTTTCCTCGCCACTTGGAAAGAGGATGCCATGCTTAAGCAGCGTATTCAGGATGATATGAAGTCCGCCATGAAGGCGGGCGATAAGCCTCGGCTCGGCGTGATTCGTCTGATGCTCGCCGCCATCAAGCAGCGCGAGGTCGATGAGCGCATCGAACTCGATGAGGCGCAGGTGCTGGCCGTACTCGACAAGATGGTCAAGCAGCGGCGCGACTCCATCGCCCAATACCGCGACGCGGGCCGCGAGGATCTGGCCGACACCGAAGCATTCGAGCTAGGCGTGATCCAGGACTATCTGCCCGAGGCGCTGAGCGACGCAGAGATTGCCGAGCTCATCGAGCAGGCGGTGTCGGAGTCGGGCGCCAGCGCCATGGGCGACATGGGCAAGGTCATGGCCGTGTTGCGCCCGCGCATTCAGGGGCGTGCGGACATGGGCGCGGTCAGTGCCCGTGTCAAGCAGCGGCTCGGGAGCTGACCCGGGCTCCTCGCCGGTCTTCTCCGAGCGGCGCGCGGATGGCAGGGCGCATTCCACCTGACTTCATCGACGATCTTCTGGCGCGCACCGACATTGTCGAAGTGATCGGCGCGCGCCTTCCCTTGCGCCGCGCGGGCAAGGAGTATCAGGCGCGCTGCCCCTTCCACGACGAAAAAACGCCCTCTTTTACGGTCAGCCCCGAAAAGCAGTTCTATCATTGCTTTGGGTGCGGTGCCCATGGTTCCGCCATCAGCTTTCTCATGGAGTTCGACCGACTTGGTTTCCGTGAGGCGGTGGAGGAGCTGGCGCATCGCGCGGGTCTGGAGGTTCCGGGCGGAGATCAAGCCTCTGTCCAGGGGCCGGATCTGGCGCCCCTGCTGTCCCTGCTCGATGCGGCGGCCGCGCTCTATCGGCGCCAGCTGCGCGAGCATCCGGCGGCTGGGCGCGCGATCGAGTACCTCAAGGGGCGTGGTTTGAGCGGTGAGATCGCGGCACGTTACGGCATCGGCTTCGCGCCACCGGGCGGAGATTTTCTCCTGCGCCAGCTCGGCACCTCGCCCGAGCGCCGCCGTCAGCTGCTCGATTGCGGCCTGACCGCCGAGCGCGAGGGGCGCCACTATGATCGGCTGCGTGATCGCATTACCTTTCCCATCCGCGACCGGCGCGGACGGGTAATCGGCTTCGGCGGACGTCTGCTTGGCGAGGGCAAGCCGAAATATCTCAATTCGCCCGAGACGCCGCTGTTTCACAAGGGCCGCGAACTCTATGGGCTGTTTGAGGCGCAGCAGGCCCAGCGCACGCTTGAACGGGTGCTGGTGGTTGAGGGCTATCTCGACGTTATTGCCCTGGCGCAGTTTGGTTTGACCTCGGCGGTCGCTACGCTCGGAACCGCCACCACGCCCGAGCATCTCCAGCGCCTGGCGCGGCTCGCGCCCGAGCTGGTGTTTTGTTTCGATGGTGATCGGGCCGGACGCGAGGCCGCCTGGAAGGCGCTCGAAACCGCCCTGCCGCTCATGACCGGGCGTCAGTCGGTGCGCTTTCTCTTTCTGCCGCAAGACGCCGATCCCGACAGCCTCATCCGTGCCGAGGGTGTCGCGGGTTTTGAGGCGCGTTTGAGCGATGCGCCCCCGTTATCGCGCTTTTTTTTCGATCACCTGAGTCTTGGGCTTGATTTGAATACCCTGGAGGGGCGCGCGCGTTTGCTCACCCTGGCCGAGCCGCTCATGGCGCGGGTGCCCGAAGGCGCCTATCGCAGCCTGCTTGAGCAGCATCTGGCCGAGCTTGCGCGCCTGGAGCCGAGGAGGGCGGCGAGGCGTTCGGGCGCGCGCGCGCCGCGTCCGCTCGTGTCGCCCGAGGCGGCGCGCCCAAGCCTGATCGCGCAGGCCATTGCCTTGCTCATCGACCAGCCTCAGCTGGTCGAGCGCATTGCCGAGGCGCCCGACGACTGGCGCCTTGCGTCCTCGCCAGGCGTTGCTGTTTTGGAGTCCTTACTTGAAATGATCCGAGCATATCCGACAATAACAAAGTCAGCCTTGTTGGAACGCTGGCGGGATCATCCCCATTTTCACTACCTGCAACGCTTGAGCGTCGCCCCCTTTTTGCGCGATGTGCCCGAGAATGGCGCCGCCGAGGATTTCATTGGAGCCCTGCGCCGTCTTGGCACAGAGGCGCGCAAAGAGGCGCTGAGTCGCGCGCTGACCCAATCGAGCGTGACCCAGTGGAATGAGGAGATACGTGACCACATTGAGCGGACGATGCGCCGCTCGTGATCGAACAGGTGATTTCTAGCAAAAATATTTTTTCATGCTAAAATATTTGGTTTGCTCGAAGTCGCCTTTTGCCGTACTACGCCAAGGTACCCCATCCCATGGATCAAGAACAGCAACAATCTCAGCTGAAGCAGCTGATCGCCCGAGGCAAGGAACAGGGTTATCTGACCTATACCGAGGTGAACGATCATCTGCCTCCAGGGATCGTCGAGGCCGATCAGATCGAAGATATCGTGCGCATGATCAACGACATGGGGATCATGGTGCATGAGAGCGCGCCCGACATGGTCGATCAGGCGCTCAGTGACTCGGCGTTGTCGGACGATGAGACCGCCGAAGCCGCCGCCGCCGCCCTGGCCTCGGTCGATAGCGAATTCGGTCGCACCACTGATCCGGTGCGCATGTACATGCGCGAGATGGGCACCGTCGAGCTGCTCACACGCGAGGGTGAGCTGCAGATCGCCAAGCGCATCGAGGAAGGACTCAATCAGGTGCTCTCGGCGCTCTCGGTTTATCCGCGCGCGGTCGAGAAGCTGATCGAGATTTTTGATCGGGTCGAGGCCGAGGAGATGCGTCTGACCGACGTCATCTCGGGTTTCAACGACCTGGAGGATGAGGCCGCCGTATCCGCTCCCGAGTCGGTCGCGTCTGTGGAGCGTATCGCGACTGATTCGCTTGAAGCCGCCGATGAGGCCGATGTCGAGGACGAGGACGAGGACGGCGATGATGCGGCCGTGGTCGATACCGGCCCCGATCCCGAGGAGGCGGCGCGGCGCGCCATGCAGCTGCGTGAGCGTTTTGCCGTGCTGCGCGAGGCGCTGGAGCAGCATGGGCGCGATGACGAGCGTTCGCGCGCGGCCATGGCTGAGGTCTCCGAGGCCTTTCTGCAGTTCAAGCTGGTGTCGCCCGTCTTTCAGGAGCTGGCCAGGCTGTTGCAGGACACCATCGAGCGCATTCGCGGCCAGGAGCGTCTCATCATGTCGGTCTGTATCGAGCGCGCTGGTATGTCGCGCAAGGAGTTCATCAGCTCCTTCCCGGGGCACGAGACCGACTCTGAGTGGCTTGATCGGCTGTTAAGCAGCGGCAAACCGCTGGCGGCGCGCCTGGAGGAATACGCCCCCGAGATTCGTCGCGCCCAGCGCAAGCTCCAGGAGCTTGAGAAGGAAAACATCCTCACCATTACCGAAATCAAGGAAGTCAATCGCAAGATGTCGATTGGCGAGGCCAAGGCCCGGCGCGCCAAGAAGGAAATGGTCGAGGCCAATCTGCGTCTGGTCATCTCCATTGCCAAGAAATACACCAACCGCGGTCTGCAATTCCTCGATCTCATCCAGGAAGGCAACATCGGCCTGATGAAGGCGGTCGATAAATTCGAATACCGGCGCGGCTACAAGTTCTCCACCTACGCCACCTGGTGGATCCGTCAGGCCATTACCCGCTCGATTGCCGACCAGGCGCGCACCATCCGTATTCCGGTGCATATGATCGAGACCATCAACAAGCTCAACCGCATCTCGCGCCAGATGATCCAGGAAATGGGTCGCGAGGCCACCCCGGAAGAGCTGGCCGAGCGCATGGAGATGCCCGAGGAGAAGGTGCGCAAGGTGCTCAAGATCGCCAAGGAGCCCATTTCGATGGAGACCCCCATTGGCGATGACGAGGATTCGCATCTGGGCGATTTCATCGAGGATGCTGGCGTCATCTCACCCATCGACTCGGCCACCGCCGAGGGATTGCGCGAGGCCTGTCAGAACATGCTCGCCAGCCTCACCTCGCGCGAGGCCAAGGTGCTGCGGATGCGTTTCGGCATCGACATGAACACCGACCACACGCTCGAAGAGGTCGGCAAGCAGTTCGACGTGACCCGCGAGCGCATTCGCCAGATCGAGGCCAAGGCGCTGCGCAAGCTGCGCCATCCCACCCGCTCGGAGCGGCTGCGCAGCTATCTCGACGCCGACTGAGCGTCATCCGCCGGCTGGCCATCCCCGGCCTGCCGGCGCCCCTTTCGCCCCAGTAGCACAGCGGTGAGTGCAGGCGACTCATAATCGCTTGGTCGGGGGTTCGAATCCCTCCTGGGGCACCAAA
>JAFGTZ010000093.1 GCA_016938795.1 Chromatiaceae bacterium
CTCGCTGGAGACCCTGGTTGCGATCAGCGCCAAGATTCCCGAGCTTCAGGTGCATCTGGTCAGCGGCGGCGCCACCGCCACCCAGGTGGGTCAGGCCATCAGCGCCATTACCGATGCCATCACGCGGCGCCTGCTCGAACTTGCCGAGGCCGAGCTGGGCGCCCCGCCCCTGCCTTATTGCTGGATGGTGGGCGGCTCTCAGGCGCGGCGCGAGCAATCCTCGCATTCCGATCAGGACAATGCGCTGCTCATCGCCGGTGAACAGCTCAGCCCCGAGCACGACGCCTATTTCGCCGCGCTCGCGCGCCTTGTCAACGACGGTCTCCATGCCTGCGGCTTCATCTACTGTCCGGGCGATGTGATGGCATCGAATCCCAAATGGCGCCAGCCGCTCGGCGTCTGGCACAAATACTTCGCCAACTGGATCGTCAAGCCCGACCCCCTGGCGCTCATGCTGGCAAGCGTCTTTTTTGATCTGCGCCCGCTGCACGATCCACGGCAGCTCTTCGAGGAGCTGCAATCCAAGGTGCTTGAGCGCACGCGCGCCAATCGCATCTTCATCGCCTACATGGCCGCCAACGCGCTCAAGAACCGCCCGCCGCTGGGGTTTTTCCGCAACATCGTGCTCATCCATGGCGGTGATCACGATCACACCTTCGATATCAAGCATCGCGGCAGCGTGCCCATCATTGATCTGGCGCGTGTCTATGCGCTCTCGGCGGGCCTGCCCGAGATCAACACCCGCGAGCGTCTGCGCGCAGCCGCCGAGAGCGGGGCGCTCAGCCGCGACGGCGCGGCCAATCTTGCCGATGCCCTGGAGTTCATCACCACCTTGCGCGTGCGCCACCAGGCGCGCCAGATCCGCCAGGGTGAGAAGGCCGACAACTTCGTCTCGCCCGATGCGCTCTCGCCCCTGGAGCGCGGCCATCTCAAGGACGCCTTTCTGCTTATCAACACCATGCAGGAGTCGCTCGGGCAGCGCTATCAGAGCGGACGCTTTGCCTGACATCGGCATGACAGTGCTTGATAAACCCTGAGCCGGCGCTGCGGAAAAAACCATGCTCACAACAATACACCTCTGCGCTGACCCTGAAGCGACGACGGTTCCGGCGCTGCGATTGTTTCTTCGCCGGCTCGAAGGGCGTTATCCCATCAGCCGCGCCTATCTGTTTGGTAGTCGCGCCCGAGGGGATTTCAAACCGGACAGCGACGCGGATCTCGCTATTGTGCTGGATGGTCAACCGGGCGACTTTCTTGCCACCAAGCTCGCACTGGCCGATGTTGCCTACGATGTTCTGCTCGAAACCGGCATCCGCATCCAACCGCTGCCGATCTGGACAGATGAATGGGAACACCCGGAGTCTTATTCCAACCCCAGGCTTCTGATGAACATCCGCCGGGAAGGTCTTTCCCTATGAAAGCCGCTGACTTGATGGCAAAAGCCACGCGCGCCGTTGATTCGTCACGCCTGCTCCTTGAAAACGGCGATCTCGACGGAGCCTGCAATCGCGCCGACTACGCCATGTTCGATGCCGCGCGCGCCGCCCTGCTCGCGGCTGCGATCCCATCGGCCAGCGACATTCCTCGCTCCCACAGTGGTTTGATCTCGGCCTTCAGCCTGCACCTCGTCAAACCGGGGCGGATTCCGATTGCGCTCGGACGCGCACTCAATCGCGCCGAAGAGATCCGTCTCATCGCCGATTACAAGGGCGAGTCCGTCGATCATGAACATGCGGCCTGGGCTGTCACTCAGGCCGATGAATTCGTCGCGGCCATGCGGCAAGCATTTCCCGATCTGGGTGCGGGTGTCGGATGATGGCAGCCAAACGGCTCGCTGGGCCCGCGATGCACTCCAGTGGCCAAGTCTGCAACTGAAGGCGCCAACATAATAGAGACCTCAAAACCGAGTGCCGATCCAACCCATGATTGAAACAAACGCAGCGCGTTTGACGGCGGCCTCCTGCGAGCGGGGCAGCCCTCCATGCCGATGCTGAGCGACTGGCGCCGGCGCTGGCGCGCGCGGCGTGCCGCGCCCGGGCCGCTGCGCGACTATCTTGCCCGGCCTTTTCCCAAGGCGAGCGTCGATTACCGCGCGCAGTCCTATGTGGCCATCGACCTCGAAACCACCGGGCTCGACCCGCGCCGCGACCAGATCCTCAGCGTCGGCTATGTCTGTCTGCATGGCCCCTGCATTGACCTTGGCAGTGCCCGCCATCGACTGGTACGTATCGAGCGCGACATTCCCGAGGCGAGCGCGGTCATTCACCAGATTACCGATGACCAGGCGGCCACCGGCGGCGAGCTGGCCGAGGTGCTGACCGAGCTGCTGGAGACGCTCGCTGGCAAGGTGATGATTGCGCATCATGCTCGCATTGAGCAGACATTTCTCGCGAACGCCTGCAAAACACTCTGGAAACAGGGCCTGCTGGTTCCAACCATCGACACCCAGGCGGTGGCGCTGCGCACCTTCGAGCGACGCCAGATTCCCTTTCAGAGCTCGGATCTGCGTCTCTACGCCTTGAGCGACCGCTACAACCTGCCGCGCCACGGGGCGCACAATGCGCTGAACGATGCCTTGGCTGCCGCCGAGCTGTTTCTCGCTCAGGCCGCCTATCGCGACAACGGCAAGGGGCTGGCGCTTGGCGATTTCCTATGCTGAAAGCGTACCGCCTATAGATGCCTCGAATTCGACCGTTTACTATGTCCCGGTCGCGTACCGGCGTCTGACAGCGCCCGCCATCCCGGCTGTCATGCACCGGGAATACCGCCTTTTTTCAATACAAAGCATTCACAACAGAGGAGACAGCTTTCATGTCGGAACATAAGGTCTACGAAGTCCCGGAATCCATTGCAGCCAAGACACATGTCAATGCCGAGCAGTACGCCGAACTCTATCGCCGCTCGATTGAGGATCCTGAAGGCTTCTGGGCAGAGCAGGCCGAGCAGTATGTCAGCTGGTTCAAGCCCTGGACCAAGGTCATGGACTACAGCTATCAAGCTGACGATCTGCATGTCAAGTGGTTCGATGGGGCCAGGCTGAACGTCTCCTACAACTGTCTCGACCGTCACCTGGCCACCCGCGGCGATCAGACCGCCATCATCTGGGAGGGCGACAACCCCGCCGAGGATCGCAAGATCAGCTACCGTGAACTGCACGCCGAGGTCTGTCGGCTTGCCAATGTGCTCAAGAGTCGTGGCGTCGAGAAGGGCGACCGGGTCTGTATCTATCTGCCCATGATCCCCGAGGCCGCTGTCGCCATGCTCGCCTGTACCCGCATCGGCGCGGTGCATTCCATCGTCTTCGGCGGCTTCTCGCCCGACTCGCTGCGTGATCGCGTGCTCGATTCCGAGTGCAAGGTGGTCATCACTTCCGATGAAAGCGTGCGCGGCGGGCGCCATATCCCGCTGAAGAAAAACGCCGATGTCGCACTTCAGGAATGCCCGAACGTCGAGACCATGATCGTGGTGCGTCGCACCGGCGGTCATGTCGATTGGGTCGAGGGGCGCGACATCTGGTATCACGAGGCCATCGACAGCGCCGA
>JAFGTZ010000094.1 GCA_016938795.1 Chromatiaceae bacterium
CAAGCTGGATGCGGGGGCGAAGGCGGCTTTCGCAGCGCTGCCCTCCGCGCCTGCACTTCCGACACTGGACGATCTTGGCCCGACCCTGCCCGAGCCGCATCCGAGCTGGATGACGAAGCTTACCGAGGATTGGGCGCAGCGTTACACGAAATGAGGTCTTGATGCGGCTCGCCGGGGCGATCCTGACGCTGGTGATCGGCGCGCCGGTGCTGCTCGGCGCGGCTCTGACGCTTGCGACTGCGTTCGGCTGGCAGCCGGGGCTGGGACGGGTTGATCTGGGTTGGGGCGGGTTGGTCGAGGCGCTACACGCGCCGGGTATCCTGACCTCGCTGCGGCTGACACTGGTGACGGGGATCGGTGCGACGGTGCTGTCGCTGGCGGCCTCGATCCCGCTGGCGCGCTGGCTGGTGACGCGGCAATCAGCGGCGCGCTGGATGACGCCTTTGCTGGCGGTGCCACATGCGGCGCTGGCGATCGGGCTGGCGTTCCTGATCGCGCCCTCGGGCTGGGCCGCGCGGCTGGTCTCGCCTTGGGCGAGCGGCTGGGACTTGCCGCCGCAGATCGTGACGGTGGGCGATCCGTTGGGGGTGTCGCTGATCCTTGGCCTGATGCTGAAAGAGGTGCCGTTCCTGACGCTGATGACGCTGGTGGCCGCCGCGCAGCGCCCGGTTGCCGAACAGATGGCGGCGGGGCGCGCGCTTGGCTATGCGCCGGGGCGGGTCTGGGCGCGGATCGTCTGGCCGCAGCTTTACCCGGCGCTGCGGCTCCCGGTGCTGATCGTTCTGGGCTTTTCGCTGTCGGTTGTGGACATGGCACTGATCCTCGGGCCGTCGAACCCGCCGACGCTCGCGGTTCGGATCTTGCGGCTTTATGGCGCGTCCGATCCGGCGCAGGCGGTTCCCGCCTCGGCGCTGGCGGTGCTGCTGCTGGCGGTGATGGCGGGGAGCGCGGGGCTTTGGATCTTCGGGGAGAAGGTCGTGGGGTGGGTTGGAAAAGAGGCGATCCGGCAGGGCCATCGCGGGAAGTCGCGCTGGAACTGGCCTGCCGCCGGGCTGATCGGCGGTGGTGGTGCGTTGGCGCTGGGTGCGCTGGGCGCGCTAATGCTGTGGAGTGTCGCGAGCTTCTGGCGGTTCCCAGATGCGCTACCCGCGAGCCTGACCCTCAAACGCTGGGCCAGCGCGGATTGGGCGGGGCCAGCGCTGACCAGCCTCGGTCTTGCGCTGGCCTCAACTTTGCTCGCGCTCATCCTCGCGGTGCTCTGGCTGGAAAGCGAAGACCGCGCCGGGAGGCGCCTGCCGCTGGCAGCGCTGATCGTGCTGCCGCTTTTGCTGCCGCAGATCGGGTTCTTGCAGGGGCTGACGACCGGGTTTCTCTGGCTGGGTCTGCCGCCCGGGGCGCTGGCGGTGACATGGGCCGAACTGCTGTTCGTCTTTCCCTATGTGTTGATCGCGCTGGCGGGGCCGTGGCGGGCGCTGGACCCTGCGCAACTGGCGAGCGCGGCAAGCCTCGGGGCGGGGCCTTGGCGCAGGCTTGTTGCGGTGAAGCTGCCGATGCTGCTTGGTCCGATCTGTGCGGCGGCGGCGATCGGGGTGGCGGTGTCGGTGGCGCAATATCTGGCGGTGCTGCTGCCCGGCGCGGGGCGGGTGCAGGCGCTGGCGACGGAAGCCGTGGCGCTGGCCTCGGGGGCGGATCGGCGGCTGGCGGCGATCCTCGCGCTGATGCAGGCGGCGCTGCCCTGGGTCGGGTTTGCACTGGCGCTCGTGATCCCCGCATGGTGG
>JAFGTZ010000095.1 GCA_016938795.1 Chromatiaceae bacterium
CACGATGACCGCCACATGCTGGGCGAGCAGCAGCGGCTCGGCGGCAATGGCCGGCAGGTCGATCGACATGCCCACCGCCACGAAGAAGAGGCTCATGAGCAGCCCCTTGAAGGGCTCGATATGGGCCTGAATCTGAAAACTGAAGCGCGAGGTCGAGAGCAGCATGCCCATCATGAAGGCCCCGAGCGCCATGGAGAGCCCGGCCTCGTGCATGGCCCCGGCGGCCAGAAAGACGGCGAGCAGCACCACCAGGGCGAAGGCCTCGCGATTGTTCTGGCGCAGCAACCGCTCCAGCGCAAAGGGCACCAGATAGCGCCCGAAGATGAAGATCACCCCCACCATGCCCACCACGATGAGGATCTGCTGACCGAGCGGCACCGAGGCCGAGAGGGTGCCGGTCTCGGAGAGGATGGGCACGATGGCGAGCAGGGGCACCACCGCCAGATCCTGCATCAGCAGGATGGCAAAGGCCGTAGTGCCGTGGCGGCTGTTGAGGTCGCCGCGCTCGTGCAACAGTTGCATCACCAGCGCTGTGGAGGAGAGCGCCAGGGTCAGCCCCATGAGCAGCGCCGCGCGCCAGGAGGGTTCGTAGATAGCCAGATAGGCCGAGATGGCCAGGCCCGAGAGCAGGATCTGCGCCGAGCCCAGCCCGAAGACCTCGCGGCGCAGATCCCAGAGCCGGCGCGGTTTCATCTCCAGCCCGATCACAAAGAGCAGCAGCACCACGCCCAGCTCGGTGAAGTGGCGCACCTCCTCGACATGCTCAGTGACATAGGGTCCGGGCGAATGCGGCCCCACCACGATGCCGGCCACCAGCAGCCCGAGAATGGAACCCAGCCCCAGATGCTTGAAGAGGGTAACAGCAAGCGCCGCAGCCGAGAGCAGCACGATGGCGGAAAGCACAAAACTGTTGAGTTCCATACACAGACTCTGGAAGATTGTATCGTTTTAAGGCACCAATTTTTCGTTACAAGCTAGATTTAAAACGTTGAATTATAAAGCTTTACTTGAAACAAAAAACCCAAGCGCCAGAACGTTTCAGCCTAAACTCCTGGCGGCTGGCGACTGGCGACTGGCGGCTGGCGGCTGGCGGCTGGCGGCTGGCGGCTGGCGGCTGGCGGCTGGCGGCTATAAAATC
>JAFGTZ010000096.1 GCA_016938795.1 Chromatiaceae bacterium
CTCACCGCATCCTCCATCAATCAGCCATGACTCAGCCGTTGCGGCGCTCGAAGTCCTGCATGAAGGCTACCAGCGCATCCACCCCCGCCTCGGGCATGGCGTTGTAGAGGCTTGCACGCATCCCGCCGACCGAGCGATGCCCCTTGAGTGTGGTCAGCCCCGCCGCCTTGGCCTCCTTGAGGAAGGTCTCGTCCAGATCGGCATTGGCCAGGGTGAAGGGCACGTTCATCCAGGAGCGGGAACTGAGTTCGACCGGATTGTGATAAAAGTCGGACGCATCAATGGTGTCATAAAGCTTCCCGGCCTTGCGCGCGTTAATCTCGGCCATGGCGGCCAGACCGCCCATATCCTTCAGCCATTTGAACACCAGCCCCGCCAGATACCAGGAATAGGTGGGTGGCGTGTTGTACATGGAATCGTTGTCGGCGTGGGTCTTGTAGTCGAGCATGGTCGGCGTGCCCTGAATGGGCTGGCCGATCAGATCCTCGCGCACAATGACGATGGCCAGGCCCGCTGGGCCGATGTTTTTCTGGGCGCCGGCATAGATGAGCCCAAACCTGGACACATCGATGGGGCGCGAGAGCAGGGTCGAGGACATGTCCGCGACCAGCGGCCTGCCGCCGGTCTCGGGCACATAGGCGAACTCCACGCCCTCGATGGTCTCGTTCGGGGTGTAGTGGACATAGGCCGCCTCGGCACTCAGCGCAAGCTCGTCCTGGGCTGGCGCGCGGGTAAACTTGCTCGACTCGCTGCTCGCGGCAATCTTCACCTCGCAATAATGACGCGCCTCGGCGATGGCCTTCTTCGACCAGGCGCCGGTGTTGATATAGTCAGCGCTGCCAGCCCCGCGCAGCAGGTTCATGGGGACCATGGCGAACTGAAGCGAGGCGCCGCCCTGCAGAAAGAGCACCTTGTAATTGGCCGGAATGGCGAGCAGCTCGCGCAGATCAGCCTCGGCCTCGGCGGCAATGGACATGAACTCCTTGCCGCGATGACTCATCTCGGCCACGCACATGCCGCTGCCGCGCCAATCGAGCATCTCGTCGCGCGCCTGAGCTAAAACGGCCTCGGGCAGCATGGCGGGACCGGCACTGAAGTTATAGACACGGGCCATTCTGATACTCCTGGTGTTTGGATCAATTTATAAACCGCAAAGGCGCAAAGAACACAAAGATTTTCAAGGCCTTTGTGTCCTTCGCGCCTTTGGGGTTCATGCCTCCGAAGAATCGGCAGCGTCGTCGTCGCTGTCGCTGTCTTTATCCCCTTCTAAAGCGACAATGCGCTCCACATAAACCAGTCGCTCGCCCTCGGCGAGATTGATGAGCTTCACGCCCTGGGCATTGCGCCCGACCACGGGAATTTCATCGACCGCCGTGCGGATCAGGGTGCCGCCCTCGGTAATGAGCATGATCTCATCGCCCGGTCGCACCAGCACAGCGCCGACCTGGGCGCCGTTGCGCTCCGAGGTGCGAATGGCGATAACGCCCTGACTGCCGCGCCCCTTGGTGGGGAATTCCTCGACCCGGGTGCGCTTGCCGTAGCCGTTTTCGGTCACGCTGAGCACGGTTCCAGGCTCGGGCACCACCAGCGCGATGACGCGCGTCTCCTCGGGCAGATTGATGCCGCGCACCCCGTGCGCGGTGCGGCCCATGGAGCGCACCTGTTCCTCGGAGAAACGCGCGGCCTTGCCCGCCGAGGTAAAGAGGATGGGCTCCTGACGGCCGTCGGTGATGGCCACCCCGACGAGATATTCATCCTCGCGCAGATCAATGGCAATGATGCCGCGCGAAAGCGGACGCGAGAACTCCTTGATCGGGGTTTTCTTGACCGTGCCCGCGCTGGTGGCCATAAAGACAAAATAGCCGTCCTCATAGTCGCGCACCGGCAGCACCGCATTGATGCGCTCGCCCGACTCCAGCGGCAGCAGGTTGACGATGGGGCGCCCGCGCGCACCGCGTCCGGCCTGGGGCAGCTCGTAGACCTTGAGCCAGTAGACCCGCCCGCGACTGGAAAAGCAGAGCACGGTGTCGTGCGAATTGGCCACGAAGATGCGGTCGATGAAATCCTCCTCGCGGAAGGAGGTCGCGCTCTTGCCCCTGCCGCCGCGATGCTGCGCCTGATAGTCGCTCAAGGGCTGCGCCTTGACATAGCCCTGATGGGAGAGCGTCACCACCACATCCTCGGGGGCAATCAAATCCTCCAGGGTCAGATCGGCCTGTTCAGTGCAAATTTCGGTGCGGCGCGCATCGGCAAACTGATCGCGCAGCGTCTCCAGCTCCCCGCGAATCACCGCCATGAGCCGCTCGGGATCGGAAAGAATCAGCAACAGCGCGGCGATGGTCTCCAGAATCTCCTCGAATTCCTTGATGATCTTCTCCTGCTCCAGCCCGGTGAGGCGGTGCAGTTGCAGATCGAGAATCGCCTTGGCCTGACGTTCGCTGAGCCGATAGCCCTCGGCGCCCAGCCCAAAACCTGGGTCGAGATCCTCGGGGCGGGTGTGCTCGGCACCGGCGCGCGCCAGCATGCCGCTCACCGCACCCGGCGGCCAGGCGCGCGCCATGAGCCGCTCGCGCGCCTCGCCCGGATTGGGCGAGGCCTTGATGGTGGCGATGACCTCGTCGATGTTGGCGAGCGCGATGGCATAGCCCTCCAACACATGAGCCCGATCACGCGCCTTGCGCAGTTCGAAGAGGGTGCGACGGGTGACCACGTCGCGGCGGTGGCGCAGAAAATATTCGAGCACCTGCTTGAGATTGAGCGTGCGCGGCTGGCCATCGACCAAGGCCACCATGTTGATGCCGAACACCTGTTGAAGCTGGGTGTGCTGATAGAGGTTGTTCAGCAGCACCTCGGCATGGGCATCGCGCTTGAGTTCGATGACAATGCGCAGCCCGTCCTTGTCCGACTCGTCGCGCAGCCCGTCCTGGGCGATGCCGTCGATCTTCTTCTCCTTCACCAGCTCGGCAATGCGCTCCAAGAGGCGCGCCTTGTTGACCTGATAGGGCAGTTCGGTGATGACGATGGCCTCGCGCCCGCTGCGCTTCTGGGTCTCGACGCAGGAGCGCGCGCGCATCACCACCCGACCGCGCCCGGTGCGGTAGGCCTCGCGAATGCCTCGCACCCCATTGATAATGGCGGCGGTCGGAAAATCCGGCCCCGGCACCAGCTCCATGAGGGCCTCGATGCTGATCAGCGGATCTTCAATGAGGGCCAAACAGGCGTTGATGACCTCGGCGAGATTGTGCGGCGGGATGTTGGTGGCCATGCCCACGGCGATGCCCGAGGAGCCATTGACCAGCAGGTTGGGAAAACGCGCCGGCAGCACCGTGGGTTCCTGTTCGGTGTTGTCGTAGTTCGGCGCAAAATCGACCGTGTCCTTGTCCAGCTCATCGAGCAGGGCATCGGCGATGCGCGTCATGCGCACCTCGGTGTAGCGCATGGCGGCGGGCGGATCGCCATCGACGCTGCCAAAATTGCCCTGCCCGTCCACCAGCAGATTACGCATGGAGAAGGGTTGCGCCATGCGCACCATGGTGTCGTAGATGGCGGCATCGCCATGGGGGTGATACTTACCCATGACATCACCGACCACGCGCGCCGATTTGCGATAGGCACGGTTCCAGACATTGCCCTGCTCGTGCATGGAAAAAAGCACGCGACGATGCACGGGCTTGAGTCCGTCGCGCACGTCCGGGAGCGCGCGCCCCACGATGACGCTCATGGCGTAATCGAGATAGGATTGGCGCATCTCGTCTTCGAGATTGATGGGCAGGACTTCTTTGGCGAACTCAGACATAGGCGCGGTGAACCGACGTTGATCAGGCGGCGCGCACCCTCATTGCAGGCGCGCGTGTGAAGGGGTCGATTTTACCACAAGAGACAAAGGCCCCTCTCTTTTGAGGAGAGGGTCAGGTGAGGATGAAGGCTTGCGGCTATTCACCCAGGCGGGCCTTGAGCGACGGGTGATTGCCTGAGGCAAATGGCGCTGTGATGAAGGTTCTCCCCTCACCCCAACCCCGCTGGGGAGAGGGAGA
>JAFGTZ010000097.1 GCA_016938795.1 Chromatiaceae bacterium
ATGGTTACCATAAGAAATCCTAACTATCATTATTTTTAATAGACCGATAAAATTTTTTCATTCGCGACGGCTGGCTTGCTTCGACTCAGTCGTCATCTCGCGCAATCGGGGCGCGTCCCCGCATGACATTACAGGGAATCTCAGATCCATGGCACTTGACCAGTCCTCGCGTTACGCCGACCTCAGCCTGAAGGAAGCCGATCTTATCGCCGGCGGCCAGCACATCCTCTGCGCCTACACCATGAAGCCCAAGGCCGGTTACGGCTATCTGGAGGCCGCCGCGCACTTCGCCGCCGAGTCCTCCACCGGCACCAACGTCGAGGTCTGCACCACCGACGACTTCACCAAGGGCGTCGATGCGCTGGTCTACCATATCGACGAGACGCGCGAGCAGATGCGCATCGCCTATCCGCTCGATCTGTTCGATCGCAACATGATCGACGGGCGCATGATGATGGTCTCCTTCCTGACCCTGACCATCGGCAACAACCAGGGCATGGGCGATATCGAATACGCCAAGATGATCGACTTCTGGGTGCCGCCGCGCGCCATCCAGCTCTTTGACGGCCCCTCCAAGAACATCGAAGACCTGTGGCGCATCCTGGGCCGCCCGGTGCAGGATGGCGGCTACATTGCCGGCACCATCATCAAGCCCAAGCTGGGTCTGCGTCCCGAGCCCTTCGCCGAAGCGGCCTATCAGTTCTGGCTCGGCGGCGACTTCATCAAGAACGACGAGCCCCAGGGCAACCAGACCTTCGCCCCGGTGAAGAAGGTCATGCCGCTGGTCTATGACGCCATGAAGCGCGCCATGGACGAGACCGGCGAGGCCAAGCTGTTTTCCATGAACATCACCGCCGATGATCACTTCGAGATGTGCGCCCGCGCCGACTTCGCGCTCGAAACCTTCGGTCCCGACGCCGACAAGCTCGCCTTCCTGGTCGATGGCTATGTGGGCGGCCCCGGCATGGTCACCACCGCGCGTCGTCAGTACCCCGATCAGTACCTGCACTATCACCGTGCCGGTCACGGCGCCATCACCTCGCCAAGCTCCAAGCGCGGCTACACCGCCTTCGTGCTGGCCAAGATGAGCCGTCTGCAGGGCGCCTCCGGTATCCATGTCGGCACCATGGGCTACGGCAAGATGGAAGGCGAGGCCGATGACCGCGTCATCGCCTACATGATCGAGCGCGATGCCTGTGAAGGCCCGATCTACTATCAGGAGTGGTACGGCATGAAGGCGACCACCCCGATCATCTCGGGTGGCATGAATGCGCTGCGTCTGCCGGGCTTCTTCAAGAACCTCGGCCACGGCAACATCATCAACACCGCCGGCGGCGGCTCCTACGGTCACATCGACTCCCCGGCGGCCGGTGCGCTTTCGCTGCGTCAGGCCTACGAATGCTGGAAGGCCGGCGCCGATCCGATCGACTATGCCAAGGAGCACAAGGAGTTCGCGCGCGCCTTCGCGTCCTTCCCGCACGATGCCGACAAGCTCTTCCCGGGCTGGCGCGAGCAGCTCGGCGCCTTCGCGCTGGAGGCCTGAGGCGTCTCTGTCGCAGCCCGCTGGCCGCGACACTGAGATGACACAAACGCCACCCCTCGGGGTGGCGTTTTTTTAGTGTGGTTATGGCAAGCTAGGGGCGCTCCCAAACTGTACCGCAAGGTGGACAAGCAGATGAGCGAGTGCCCGCCATCCTCGCCTCCCCCCGAATCGAGAAAACACATCCAGTGGTCGCGCTGGCGCGATGCCCTGCTCAATCCCCGCCTGGATCCGGTTGCGCTGGAGCAGGCGCTCAGCGAGGCGCGCGCACGCGCGCCCTTGCCGGTGATCTGGCTGCTCGGCAAGACGCAGTCGGGCAAGACTTCCATCGTGCGCGCCCTCACCAACAGCGATGCCGCCGAGATTGGAAACGGATTTCAGCCCTGCACCGCCACGGCGCGCTTGTACGACTTTCCGCCCGAGACGCCCCTGGTGCGCTTTCTCGACACCCGCGGACTCGGCGAGCTGGACTATGATCCTGCAGAGGACATGCGCGTGGGCGAGTCGCAGGCGCATCTGCTGCTCGCGGTCATGAAGGCAGCCGATACCCGTCAGGATGCGCTCCTTGAGGTGCTGCGCGAGGTGCGCCGGCGTCATCCCGACTGGCCCCTGGTGATCGCCCAGACCGGGCTGCATGAGCTCTATGCGCTCGATGAGGATCACCCCCAACCCTGGCCCTTTGACCGCAGGCCCTGGCCGGCCAGCGTTGGCCCCAATCTTACGCGCGCCCTGGAGGCGCAGCGCCAGCGCCTGGGGGCGCTGCCGGGCTCGGCTCCGGTGCGCTGGGTACCCATTGATCTGACATTGCCCGAGGACGGATTCAATCCGCCCGATTACGGGCTGGAGGCGCTCTGGGAGGCCATCGACGCGGTATCCACACAGCGTCTGGGCAGGCTGCTGCGCGCCGATCCCGAGGTGCGCGATCTGCTGGCGCGCGCGGCCCATCCGCATATCCTGGGCCATGCCCTGAGCGCGGCTGGTCTGGGCGCCCTGCCTGTGGTCGATCTGGTCGCGGTTCCAGCGCTTCAGGCCAAGCTGCTGCACAGTCTCGCCACACTCTACGAACAGCCCTGGGACCGGCGGCTCATGAGCGACTTTCTCGGCCTGCTCGGCAGTGGCATCGGGGTGAGTTACGCAGCTCACGCCGCCGGGCGATCCCTGATGAAGCTGGTACCGGGCTGGGGGCAAACCCTGGGCGCGCTCTGGGGGGCGAGCGCGAGCGGCGCCGCCACCTATGCGCTTGGCAAGGCGGCGGCCTTTCATTTTTCCAACCGTCGCCAGGGCCTTGTGACCGATGAACGGCGGCTGCGCCAGATCTTCAGCGAACAGTTCGAACGCGGTCGTCTGCTGATCCGGCAGCGAGGCGGCAGGCCATGAGGTCCGGCTGGCCGCATCTGGGTTTCTGGCACCTGCTGGTGGTGACCTTGTGGCTTGCGCCCCCGCTGGCGCTGGCGCCGCTCGGCGCGCTCTGGCTTCATGAGGCGGGCTGGCTGCGATGGTGGCTTGTGTGGCTGCTGCTCAGCGCTGCCCTGGGGTTGCTGCTGCTGTGGTGGCTGCGCCGGCGCGAGCGTATCTGGCTGGCCGGCTCGGATACGCGCCCGGACCCCCTCTGGTCGCCGCGCTCTGCGCTGCTCTGGACGCAGGTCGAGTCGTTTGCGAGCGCGCTGCGTCCAGCTGACTGGCCCCTGGATGAGCCCCAGCGTCTCGCCGAGCTTGGCCGCCAGACCCTGGAGTGCGTGGCGCGCGAGGTGCATCCCGAGCTGGAGGAGCCCGTGCTGGAGCTGACCTTGCCGCACACCTTGCTGATCATCGAGCGCGCGGCGCGCGATCTGCGCGAGACCCTGCTGCGCGAGCTGCCTTTCAGCCATCGGTTGCGGCTGGGGGCGCTCGTGCGGCTCTATCGCTGGCGCGCCTTCGCCGAGCGTCTGCTGGGGCTCTATCGGGTGGGACAGTGGGCTCTGAATCCATTGAATGCCCTGCTTGGCGAAGTGCTGAATGCGCTGCGGGGGCAGAGTTTCAGCCTGGCGCGCGAGGAACTGCACGCCTGGTTGCTGCGCGAATATGTGCGCAAGGTGGGCTATTACGCCATCGCGCTCTATGGCGAGCCGCCGGTGTTCGACGCCAAGGCGCCCGATGCGCGCCCCACGCCGCGCTCGACGCGCGATCTAGCCGAGGCCGAGCGTGCCGAAGACGACCCTGGCGAACCCCTGCGCATTCTGGTGCTCGGGCGCGCCAATGCCGGCAAGTCGAGCCTGATCAATGCCCTCTTTGGCGAGCTGCGCGCCGCGACCGATGCGGTGGCCGACACCACGGCGGCCATACAACCGCTGCGCCTCAGGCGCGAGGGGCTGGATCTGGCCCTGGTGTTCGACACCCCGGGTCTGGAGTCGATGCGCGAGTCGGCGCTGTGCGACCTGGCCGCCGAGGCCGATCTGCTGCTCTGGGTGAGCCCCGCCCAGCGTCCCGACCGCCAGCTTGAACGCGAGCGACTCGATGCGCTGCGCGCCTTTCTGGCCTCGCGTCCGGAACGGCGTGCGCCGCCGCTGCTGGTGGCGGTGAGCCACATCGACCGGCTGCGCCCGCCGCGTTTCTGGTCACCGCCCTATGATCTGAACCACGCCGAGGATCCCAAGGCGGCCAGCATCCGCGCCGCGCTGCTTGCGCTGGGGCAGGATCTGGCCGTCGCACCGAGCGAGCTGGTGCCCGTCTGTCTGGGCGAGGGGCGTCTCTACAATATCGAGGAGGGTCTCTGGGTGGCCATTCTCGCGCGGCTCGACGAGGCCAGGCGGGCGCGTCTGGTGCGCGCACGCGAGTCACAGCGCCGTGGCCAGGACTGGGCGCTGCTGTGGAATCAGCTTGGCCGCGCGGGGCGGCGTCTGCTCGCCATGCCCGAGGGCAAGGATGCGCGTTCGGACTAGTCGGCGAAGGCGGCGGCCTGGCGTTTCATGCGGTTGACGATGGCGAAGACGCCGACGTGGCGGTTGGGGCTGAGGTGTTCGTCGAGTTGCAGGGCGCCGAAGAGGGCGTCGATGTCGAGCGCCTCGATCTCGGCGGGGGTGCGCCCGGAAAGCAGGTTCACGAGCAGCGCCACCACGCCCTTGATGACGGCGGTGTCGCAGTCGCCGCTGTAGCGCAGTCGCGTGGGCTGCTCGGGGTCGCGGTGAACGGCCACATGCACGGTGCTCATGCACTCGATGACGTGATTGGTCTCGCTGCGATCGGCCTCGTCGAAGGGGGGCAGGCGCTCGCCAAGCTCGATGAGATACTGATAGCGCTGCTCCCAGTCGCCGAGGAGTTCGAAGTCGTCAAGAATGGCCTGAAGGTCTTGGTGCATGGGCGGGTGGGTGTCCGGGTTCGAATCAATAGGTTCAGACGCTGAAGGATTCGCCGCAGCCGCACTGGGCGGTAACATTGGGGTTGCGAAACTCGAAGCCCTGGTTGAGCAGGCTGGAGCGCACGAAGTCGATTTCGGTGCCGTCGATGCGTGCGAGACTCTCACCATCCACCACCACCTTGATGCCGTGGCTCTCGAAGACCTGGTCCTCGTCTTCAATCCGGTCGGCATAATCAACCGCATAGGCAAAGCCCGAGCAGCCGCTCTTGCGGGTGCTCAGGCGCAGCCCGAGCCCCGTTCCGCGTTGTTCCAGCATGCGCGCCACATGATGCGCGGCTGCTTCTGTGAGTGTGATTGCCATGAGGGGATCCTCCTGTCGATAAGGGATATAGCCGATTGCGTCTGGCGTTCTGTCTGGTCCGCGCCTAGTGGCGGTGCCCGGCCACATCCATGCTGGAGGCCGAGGCCATGTCGAGCAGACCGCGCATGAGGTGGGCGCGCTCGTCAGTGGCCAGGGTTTCCACCAGCGCC
>JAFGTZ010000098.1 GCA_016938795.1 Chromatiaceae bacterium
GCAGGGATGCCGTCGCCAAGCCTCCAGGGATGGATTCACGGCGGCCCCCGTGGCCATCACCCAGCCCGGAACCTGTAAGGAAAACCGGAAAACTGATGTGCGATGGTTATAAAGGAGCTGTTCCCGCTGGAGGCGGGAACCCAAGACCGGTCGCCGGGCGGGCGGCCTTTTCAACGCAAGGTGTCGTGGAAACACCCTATTGTCTCTCAGAGGAGAACGCATGCAGCTCGAACAACTTCGCGACCTGGTGGTCGAGACCCTGAATGATATGAAGGCCCGTGACATCGAGGTGATGGATGTGCGCGGCAAGACGGCGGTGACCGATTACATGATCGTGGCCTCGGGCACCTCGGATCGCCATGTCAAGGCGATTGCCGAAACCGTGGCCTTTCGCGCCAAGGACGCCGGCGAGGCGCCGCTTGGCACCGAGGGGTTGGCCGAGGGCGAGTGGGCGCTGGTCGATCTCAATGGTGTGGTGCTGCATGTGATGCTGCCCAGGGTGCGCGATTTCTACAGCCTGGAGCGTCTCTGGTCGGCTCCGGTCGCTGTGCCCCGCACCCTCTCGAACGCGGCGCACGCCTGATCCAAGGCAAAGGCTCCTCGCGGCCATCCGCCGATGGCTGGTCTTTTGCGTGACGGAGCATTATCTGAAACGCTCACGCTGGGTTAAGCTTCCCCCCTCACCCCAACCCTCTCCGCTGGTGAGAGGGGTTGGGGTGAGGGTGAAACCTTGCAGCAATCCACCAAGGTGGGCCTGTGAGCGCAGGAGCATTGCCTGAAGCGCATGGCGTTATGGCCGAGCTTCTTCCCTCACCCCAACCCTTTCCTCGCTGGGGAGAGGACAAGCGCTTGTCAGTCCTCGCGCATGGAACGCGCGAGCGCATCGGTGAGCGGGCGCAGCAGATAGCTCAGCACCGTACGCTCGCCGGTGACGATGATGACCTCGGCGGGCATGCCTGGAAGCAGTTTTAGATCGCCGAGCCGTTGACGCTCCTGCTCCGAGACCTCGACGCGGGCGAGAAAGTAGGGATAGCCGTGCTGCTCGTCGATCAGGCGGTCAGCCGAGACGGTCTGCACCCGGCCCTTGACGATCGGCGTGGTGCGGAAGTTGAAGGCGGTGAAGCGCACATCCGCCTCAAGCCCCGGAAAGACCTTGTCGATGTCCTGGGGCATCACCTGGGCGTCGATCACCAGACCCTCGTTGTCGGGCACGATGTCCATGAGCCGTTCGCCCTGGCCAAGCACGGCGCCCACGCTATGCACATCGAGCCCCACCACGCGCCCCGAGACCGGTGCGCTGATGCGGGTGCGCGCCACCCGGTCGGCCAGCGCGCGCTCGCGCTGCTGGGCATCGAAGATGCGCTGCTGCGCCTCGCTCAGCTCGGTGACCACCTCACGCAGAAACTCGCGCCGCGCCTGCTCGATCTGGAGGCGGGTTTCGTCGATCTGCAGGCTGGCGCTGGCGCGCTGCGAGCGCACCGCGACCAGATCGCCCTCGACCTCGGCGAGTTCACGCTCGAGCGCGCGCAGACGCACCTTATCGCCCAGTCCGTCCTTGAGCAGGGTGCGCAGTCCTTCCAGCTCGTCCTGATAGAGGGCGACGCGCTGCACGAAGGTGGCATCCTGATCGTCATAGCCCTTGACCTGCTCTTCGAGCTGTTTGATGCGCTGTTCCATGACGCCAATGCGGCCTTCAAGGTCGGCGTTGCGCGCCTCGAACACCTGACGCTGGGTGATCATGAACTCATCCAGACGCGGGTCCTGGATGGTCTGCGAGAGCAATTTGGATGGAAAGACAATCTCATCGAGGCGATCGCGTTCGGCCAGCAGGCGCGCCTCCAGGGCGAGCAGGGCGCCGAGTTCGCTGCGCACCGATTCGAGCTGCGAGGAGAACTGGGTGTCGTCGAGCCGCGCGACCAGATCGCCGGCCTGCACCATGTCGCCCTCGCGCACCAGAATCTCACGCACGATGCCGCCCTCGAGATGCTGCACCGCCTGACGGTAGGATTCCACCGTGACCACGCCGGGCGCCACGGCGGCACTGTCGATCATGGCATAGGCCGACCAGCCGCCGAGTCCGCCAAACATGAAGAAAATGATGAAAAAACCGAACCAGCGCACGCCGCGATCCTGGGTTCGGGCCTCGGGCGCGCGCGCGGGAGTGGAATGAGCTTGCTTCGACACCTTGGTGTGACCTGAATTCAGTGGAGCGGATGGGAGAGGCCGGCGCCTGTGTCGGGCCGGCCTCGGCGGCGGAGGCCTCAGGCGTTGGCTGTGGCGCTTTCGAGCGCCAGGGGTTTGACCGACTTGGGCTTGAGCACACGCGAGAGCACCTCCTCGCGCGGCCCGAAGGCCTCGACCCGGCCCTCCTTGATGACCAAGACCTTATCGACCGCTTTGAGCACGCTGGGCCGGTGCGAGATGAGCACCACCGTGGCCTGGCGCTCGCGCAGCCGCTGGATGGCCTGCACCAGGGCCGCCTCGCCGCGATCGTCGAGGTTGGAGTTGGGCTCGTCGAGCACCACCAGCTTGGGATCGCCGTAGAGCGCGCGCGCCAGTCCGATGCGCTGGCGCTGTCCGCCCGAGAGCGTGGCCCCGCCGATGCCGATATGGGTGTCGTAGCCATCGGGGAGCTGGGCGATGAGTTCATGCACCCCGGCGCGCTGCGCGGCCTCGACGATTTGCGCGTCATCGCGCTCGCCGAAGCGGGCGATGTTCTCGGCGACGGTGCCGTCGAAGAGTTCGACATCCTGCGGCAGATAACCGATGTGGGGGCCGAGTTCGTCGCGGTTATAGAGCGCAAGATCGGCGTCGTCGAGACGCACCGCGCCCGAGGCCAGCGGCCAGATGCCGAGCATGACACGCGCAAGCGTGGACTTGCCCGCCGCCGAGGGGCCGATCATGCCGATGACCTCCGCCGGCTCGATCTGGAGATCGATGCCGCGCAGCACCGGGGTACGCCCGCCCGGCGGCACCGCCACTGCCTGCTTGAGCTCGATACGCCCCGCCGGGGTCGGCAGGCTGGTGTGGTGCTGGCTGGGCGGAATCTCGGTCAGCAGTTTCTGCAACCGCCCGTAGCTGGCGCGCGCGTTCACAAAGCCCTTCCAGGAGCCAATCATCTGATCAACCGGTGCAAGCGCCCGGCCCATGAGGATGGAGGCGGCGATCATGACGCCCGGGGTAATGCTCTGCTGGATCGCCAGCCAGGCGCCGGCGCCAAGGATGAGCGATTGCAACAGCATGCGGAAGGTCTTGCTGGAGGCCATGAGCGCGGCCGCCTGTTCGCTCGCGCGCGCCTGCCAGCCGATGGTTTGCAGGTGATGGTCGAGCCAGCGCTCCTGGATGCGCGGGCGCATGCCGAGCGCCTCGATGACCTCGACATTGCGCAGCTTGGCGTTGAGCAGCTGCTGTTCGCGGATGGCCTGCCCGTTGGCGGCCATGAGCGGTTCGCGGGTGCGCCACTCATTGATGAGGGCGAGGGCCGTCAGGATGAGGGCGCCGCCCAGGGC